>CANQKP010000078.1 GCA_947624495.1 uncultured Monoglobus sp.
CTTTCGAGCGTCTGACATCGCGCCCCGTTGATTAAGGTTTGAGACGATTTTAAATCCTGCGGTACACGCCCTCTTTAAAAGGCTTGGGCGTATAACTAATTTATGGCGGGACCTCGCACCTTATTGAATAACAAACAAAATAAAAAAAGCACCGGAAATCCGGTGCTTTTACTGGAGCGGAAGACGAGATTCGAACTCGCGACGTTCACCTTGGCAAGGTGACGCTCTACCACTGAGCCACTCCCGCATATGCGCATCTTTCTTAAGCGCTTATTTATTATAGCAAATCGGAATAATTTTGTCAAGTATTTTTTTGCAAAAATTTTAAAAATATTTACTTGTGGGGCTTGCATAATTTACTATTTATTGTTATAATTATTTCATTAAGCGGTTCCAATCGAATTTTGCGGTAAGTTCGAGGACCGCATGATGAAAGGAGCAATCATATGAAGTATTCAAGTGAAGTACAATCGATGTGTCCCTTGACCAAAGGAGCATATCATGGACCTGCGCCTATTCCTCAGGAGGGAAAGTGGACGCAGGTAAAGGAAATCAAGGATGTTTCCGGTCTGACTCACGGTATCGGCTGGTGCGCGCCTCAGCAGGGTACCTGTAAGCTGACTCTCAATGTTAAGGAAGGCATTATTCAGGAAGCCTTGGTTGAGACTATCGGATGCAGCGGAATGACTCATTCGGCGGCTATGGCGTCCGAAATTCTGGTCGGCAAGACAATTCTTGAAGCGCTCAACACCGATTTGGTGTGCGACGCTATCAACACAGCTATGAGAGAGCTGTTCCTGCAGATTGTATACGGCAGAACACAGACGGCGTTCTCGGAGGATGGTCTGCCTATCGGCGCCGGTCTTGAAGATCTGGGCAAGGGTCTCCGCAGTCAGGTTGGTACTACATATGCGACTCTCGAAAAGGGTCCCAGATATTTAGAGCTTGCAGAGGGATATATAACCAAGGTCGCTGTTGATAAGGACGGCGCCATAATCGGCTATAAGTTCGTTCATCTCGGCAAAATGATGGAGATGATCGCGGGCGGTATGGACGCAAACGAGGCATTGACAAAGGCGAGCGGTCAGTATGGTCGTGTAGACGACGCTGAAAAGCTGATCGACCCGCGTAAGGAATAAGATAGGAGGAATTGAGATATGGCTTTATTTGAGAGTTATGAAAGAAGAATTGACCAAATCAATGCAGAGCTTAATAAACACGGAATTTCTTCTATTGAGGAAGCTAAGCAGATTTGCGACGAAAAGGGCGTTGACGCCTACAATATAGTTAAGGGTATTCAGCCCATTTGCTTTGAGAACGCTTGTTGGGCGTATACTGTCGGAGCGGCTATCGCTATTAAGGACGGTGTGACTAACGCGGCTGACGCGGCTGAAAAAATCGGTCTCGGTCTCCAGTCATTCTGCATCCCCGGCAGTGTTGCGGATGACAGAAAAGTTGGTCTGGGACACGGAAATCTTGGCGCGAGACTGCTCAGAGAAGAGACAAAATGTTTCGCGTTTCTTGCGGGTCATGAGTCGTTTGCCGCTGCAGAAGGCGCGATAGGACTTGCCAAGAGCGCTAACAAGGCGAGAAAAGAGGACCTCAGGGTTATCCTGAACGGTCTCGGCAAGGATGCCGCTCAGATCATCTCAAGAATTAACGGGTTTACATATGTCCAGACACAGTTTGACTATTATACTGGCGAGGTCAAGGTTGTTAAGGAAATAGCTTATTCCGACGGCGAGCGTTCGAAGGTTCGCTGCTATGGCGCGGACGATGTTCGCGAAGGCGTTGCGATAATGCATCTTGAGGGTGTTGATGTTTCTATCACAGGCAACTCGACCAACCCGACAAGGTTCCAGCATCCGGTTGCCGGTACGTACAAGAAGGAATGTATCGAGCAGGGCAAGAAGTATTTCTCGGTTGCCAGCGGCGGCGGTACAGGCAGAACGCTGCATCCGGATAATATGGCGGCGGGTCCCGCTTCTTACGGCATGACCGACACAATGGGCAGAATGCACAGTGACGCGCAGTTCGCGGGTTCTTCGTCAGTTCCGGCTCATGTTGAGATGATGGGTCTCATCGGTATGGGCAACAACCCGATGGTCGGCGCCACCGTAGCCGTAGCCGTAGCCGTCGAGGAAGCGATGAAGGGCTAAAATTTATAAAAATCCCACAAACAGGGCGTTTCGGCATTGCCGAAACGCCCTGAATTTTTACGCGCAGCACACGCAGCTAACAAGCAGCGCACACACGTAGCGCACAAACTATATGCCGTGAGCAACGTCATATTTTTGGGTATTTTATCATTGTTTCGTGCGGACGGTGATTTGATCCATTTTCAAGAGGTTTATTTCTTTCTCACTTAGTACCCTATACACGCCTTCAGCCAGTCGTTTGTAACGTAATTTTGAACGTCGCCGTACTCTTTCGGGGCTACATCATATATATTTTCAATAGTCGTGTTTTCTTTAAGCATATCCCGCGTAATAAGCGACGCGGGCATTTCAAGATAATTCGTTGTTTCGCCCGTTGCGGGAGTTTTTATATCCTCGTAATCACCGTTTAATTCGAGAGCAAGTATTCTTATGCCCTGTTCACCGTTCGCCTTAAAATCCGTGCAGGCGCAAGCCTTCCAACTTGAGCCTTCCTCAAGCATACACTGTATATCTGTACTGCTTAAATCTACCGAAACAATGGGGATTTTAAGACCCAGCTCCTTTATGGCTTTATAGCAGCCCTGCGCATAAACATCGTATGCCGCCCATACTGCGTCTATATCCTCCTCACTGTATGCTGCAAGGGTTTCTTTCATTACATTGTACACAGACTCCTCGGCATTGTTATAATCCTTGGGAGCTATAACCTCAACAGTGTTTATTTTTCCTTCGTCCGCATATTTTTTATAGCCAACCTCGCGTCTGTCAAAGGCTGCAATATAATCCGGTATCCAAACCTTTAATATGTTTACGGGTCTTTTATCGGGGTATAACTGTGTACAAGTATAATTTAAAAGCTCCTCGGCAAGCCCCGCATCGTCTTGGAAAAATTGGGTCACTCCCTCAATGGTTTGTATTTCTCCGTTTTCATCCTTAAACTGTGTGTCAAAGGTTACAATTTTAAGGTCGGGATATTCTTTTAACAAATCAGACAGAAAATTGAAGGAATAAGCCTCGCCGCCGTGTGATAAAAACAAGCCGTCATAACCGCTCTCGGCGCAGTCCGTTATTTGTTTTTTAAAGGCTTCGTCGTCTCCGTCGGAATAGAATACATCACAGGTCATACCGAGCTTTTGCGCCGTTTGAGTGCATTGATCGGCGCAAAGCTCGAAAATATCGCTTGACGGCATATTCAGTATGTAAGCCGTCTTTTTGCCGGATACGGGAGAAGCCGTCTCGGTGTTTCCGGTGTCCTGTTCGTTATTACCCGTCTGTATTGAGCCGCAGCCGCTTAACAGCAGGATCGTCACAATTAAAAAGCATACTGTTTTTTTCATTTTGTACCTCCGTATTATTTTATTATCCCGTGATCTCTTGCCAAATTTTCTATGCTTCTGTCATAGGTCGCTTCTGCTTCAACCGAGAAAAAGCACCCCGGCACACCTTCATTATTGTCCCTGTGGTGCGCTACACAGGCGCAGCATTTACCGTGCCTTGGGCAGTCATAAGTACAGGGACAAGGTCTTTTGTTGTCGCAATTAGTCATTTTGATTTTCTCCTTTATTTTTTATATAATCTGTCAAAAACTTTTATATATTGACATTTTTCTTTATACACAGTATAATAATAACATATTCACCTATGAACAAGTCAATAGTCAGGAGTGATTTTTTTGAAAAATTTATTTACGATAGGTCAGGTGTGCAAATGCTGCGGCGTTTCGCGTTCGACTATTCTGCGTATGGAGAACAGAGGTCTTTTATCCCCTGCGCGCGTTGATGAAAATACAGGGTATCGCTATTACGATATTTATAACGTTACAAAGATTTTGCATATTCAAATGTTTTTGAATATGGGACTTACTTATGACGACGCGTATTCGTACTATGCGTCAAGCGGCAAATCGCCCGAAATTCTTGCCGCGCTTGAAAGCCGTCTTGCACTTCTTACAAGAGCATATGAAGAAATGAAGCTGAGAATGGACAATAAGCAGCACCTTCAACTGGAAATTATAACACTGCCCGAATATGTCTGTTACCAAAAAGAATTTAAGGGCACGAGCTGGAGCGACAAATACCGCGATATGTATAATCTTTTCGGCGAGGTCGTGGAAAAGGGGTACAGACCTCTTATATCGGAACGGATCTTTGTTATAAACAACAATGATTGGTCGGAGAACGAAGGCGAAAATACTTATACTTGCTGTGTGCCGCTTGAACCGTCCTGCGCCGATGCCAACACTGTGTTTTATCCAAGCTGCACGGCGTTTTCTATGCTGTGCTACGGGGATGATAAAGCTATAAGCAAGGCGCATATTGAATTTGACGAAAAGATCCACGCTCTCGGTCTAAAGCCTACAGGCTATAAGCGTGGTATAGGTATCGTAAGCGGTTATACCGGCAAAGAATTTTCGCGGGAAAATCACGTATCGCGCCTTATCGTCCCAATCGAGGATTTAGACAAGGAAGAAATTGACAGATTGAACAGAAGCGGGTTGATCAAAAACAGATGATGAATTAAACATAAAATCCGTTTTATTATTGTATTATATTTTCCGTCGAAATATAAGTCCGGGAATTTTACTTTTAAGGCAGAGAAAACCGAACAATCAGGTGACTGTGAGAGTGACTGGAAAAAAACTCAAAAATGCGCGTAAATATCTATTGACACACAGTGTGTTGTGTGGTAATATATTATCAGTAAGCAGCGAAAACGCGCTTAATTTCTTCAGGGCAGGGTGAAAATCCCTACCGGCGGTAAAGCCCGCGAACCGAAAGGTTGATTTGGTGAAATTCCAAAGCCGACGGTCACAGTCCGGATGTGAGAAGGATACTCATTTTGTAAAAATGCTCCGAAGGTCTTCTTCGGAGTTTTTGTTTAAAGTGATAAACCGGTCCTGAATTTTGTTCGGGACTTTTTTGTCGGAGGTATTATATGGATGATAAATATATGCGCCGCGCCCTTGAGCTTGCGGAGCGGGGCAGAGGAAGCGTTTCTCCAAATCCTATGGTCGGCTGCGTCATTGTCAGGGACGGCAGGATAATCGGCGAGGGCTGGCACGAGCAATACGGCGGACTTCACGCCGAACGCAACGCCCTGAAAGCCTGTGCTGAGCCGACCGCGGGCGCGGATATGTATGTCACGCTTGAACCCTGCTGTCACTATGGCAAGACTCCGCCATGCACCGAAGCAGTGATCAAAAGCGGAGTGAAACGTGTGATGATCGGCTGTCTTGACCCAAACCCGAAAGTCGGCGGAGGCGGCGCCGAAATACTGCGCAAAAACGGAATTGAGGTTATCTGCGGAATACTTGAGGATGAATGCAGAGCGCTTAACAAGATATTCATGCACTATATTACAAAAAAACTGCCGTATGTTATGCTCAAATACGCCATGACAGCTGACGGCAAAATTGCCGCGGCATCCGGCAAATCAAAGTGGATAACCGGCGAGGCGGCAAGACTTGACGTTCATAACGACAGAAACGCTTTTTCGTCGATATTGGTTGGCGTCAACACGATTATAAAGGACGATCCCGAACTCACCTGCCGCATTGAAGACGGACATGATCCGGCAAGAATTATATGTGACACAAATTTGCGTACGCCTCTTGACTCAAAAGCTGTTATGACCGCAAAATCTGTTTCCACGATGATCGCCACCTGCTGTGAAGACGCGTCAAAGCAGGACGAATATATATCACGCGGCTGCCGAATAGTTAAGCTGCCTCAAAAAAACGGCGGCGTCAGTTTGAGCGCTCTTATGGTAAAGCTCGGAGAAATTAAAATTGACAGCGTGATCATCGAAGGCGGCGGCGAGATAGCATGGTCGGCTCTGAATGAGGGAATTGTCAGTTACGTTAAGTGCTATATAGCGCCAAAACTGTTGGGAGGCGCATCTGCAAAAACTCCTGTCGGCGGACAAGGCGTTGACAGCCCCGACGAGGCTTTTATGATAACAGACGCGAAGCTTAGCAAGATCGGCGATGATTATTTGATCGAGGGCGGTGTTGAAAAATGTTTACCGGAATAATAGAAGAGGTTGGAACGATCAAGAGCATCAGCCGCGGAAGAGTCTCATCACGGCTCACTATAAGCGGAAATGTGATTTTTGATGATCTTAAAATCGGCGACAGCGTTTCCGTTAGCGGCGTATGCCTTACCGCGGCGGAGATATCAGGCGGCACATTCACCGCCGATGTGATGCATGAAACGCTTGACCGCTCACTGCTCGGCACGCTCAATGCAGGCTCCGCGGTTAATCTTGAACGCGCGGTCAAGATTGGCGGCAGGCTGGGAGGTCATATCGTATCGGGGCATATTGATGGGACCGGAACAATTAAAGATATAACAAAGGACGATAATGCGGTTTTGTTTTCCGTAGCAGCCGATAAAAAGCTGCTTCGGTACATTGCCGAAAAGGGCTCGGTGGCAATTGACGGTATAAGCCTTACCGTGACTTCGGTCACCGATGCCGCGTTTTCGGTATCTGTAATACCGCATACCGCCGAAAACACCACTCTTGTTTCCAAGAAGCCCGGCGGTACAGTAAATATCGAAACTGACTGCATAGCCAAATATGTTGAAAAGCTTTTGGCGCCGGCAGATAACGGAGAAAACAGCAAAATCACCCGTGAGTTTTTGACTCGCTATGGATTTTAGCCGTGTACCGAGAGCATATATTGAAAGGAGAACGAGATGTTTAAGTATTCTGATATACCCGAAGCCTTGGAGGAGCTTCGCGCCGGAAAGATTATTTTGGCGACCGATGATGAAAACCGTGAAAATGAAGGCGACTTGATTTGTGCGGCGGAATTTGCCACGACCGAGAACGTGAACTTTATGGCAATGCACGCGAAGGGTCTGATTTGTATGCCTATGGACGCCGCTACCGCAAACCGTCTGAGTTTTCCGCAGATGGTTTCGGACAACTCCGACAACCACGAAACCGCTTTTACCGTTTCGATAGACCATAAAAGCACCACTACGGGCATTTCGGCGGAGGAGAGGAGCATTACTGCGATAAATTGCGCCGACGACGGCTCGAAGCCCGAAGACTTCCGCAGACCCGGACATATGTTTCCGTTGGTAGCCCGTAAAAACGGTGTTCTTGAGCGTTCCGGTCACACCGAGGCGACCGTTGATCTTATGCGCCTCGCGGGGCTTAAACCGGTGGGGCTGTGCTGCGAGATCATGCGGGATGACGGAACGATGATGCGCAGGGATGAACTGATCGAATTTTCACAAAAATGGGGGCTTAAGTTTATCACTATCAGCGAATTGGCTGACTATCGCAAAAAAAACGAGTGTCTGGTCGAGTGCGTTG
Source organism: uncultured Monoglobus sp. (assembly GCA_947624495.1). Lineage (GTDB taxonomy): Bacteria > Bacillota > Clostridia > Monoglobales > Monoglobaceae > Monoglobus. Next base: position 7,485 of record CANQKP010000078.1, read on the forward strand.
CAAAAACCAAGCTTCCGACCAAATACGGAACTTTTAAAGCCTTTGGATATATTAACAAGCTTAACGGCGAGCATCATGTGGCGCTTGTTAAAGGAGATGTGGGCGACGGTAAAAATTTGCTCTGCCGCGTACATTCGGAATGTCTGACCGGCGACGCTTTCGGCTCGCTGCGCTGCGACTGCGGACAGCAGCTTGCAGCGGCAATGACCGCAATCGAGAAAGAAGGCAGAGGCATACTTCTCTATATGCGGCAGGAGGGCAGAGGAATAGGTCTTATAAACAAGCTCCGCGCTTACGAGCTTCAGGACGGCGGTCTTGACACACTTGAGGCAAACATCGCTTTGGGATTTGAAGGCGATCTGCGCGAGTATTATATCGGCGCACAGATCCTGAGGGACCTTGGCGCAAAAACTCTGCGTCTGCTTACCAATAATCCGGACAAGGTTTATCAGCTCAAGGACTTCGGAATGGAGATCGCGGAGCGGGTCCCGATTAAAATTCAGCCTACTGAGACTGATTTGTTCTATCTTAAAACCAAACAGGAAAAAATGGGTCACATTTTAGATTTATAGGAGGAGATATTATGAAAATCTATGAGGGAAAAGTCGTTAACGAACCCAAAATCAAAGTTGGAATTGTTGCGTCAAGGTTTAACGAGTTTATTGTGTCAAAACTGATATCGGGCGCAGAGGATGCTCTGACTCGCCACAATGTCGGCGCGGACGACATCGATCTCGCATGGGTGCCGGGAGCGTTTGAGATCCCGCTGATCGCTTCAAAAATGGCAAAAAGCGGTAAATATGACGCTGTTATATGCCTTGGTGCCGTTATACGCGGTGCGACTTCGCACTATGATTATGTGTGCAATGAAGTCTCAAAAGGTATTGCCGCGGAAGCTCTCAAAAACGGCATACCTATTATGTTCGGCATACTTACAACAGACAATATCGAGCAGGCGATCGAGCGCGCCGGTACAAAAGCCGGAAACAAGGGTTATGACTGCGCTTTGGGCGCTATTGAAATGGTGAACCTTATTAGAGAGATAGAAAAATAAGTTTATATCAAACGGAGAGGGTTTAAATCCTCTCCGTTTAAGACTGTCGTAAAAGTGTTTTAAATATAGCTGTAATAAAGCTGCGAGCTAAAAATAGCTCTGAAATAATCGCCGGACCCGGTTCCGTCATGCCGCGCCCGGACGGCAAAGAAGCTGTTTTTAGCCCGCACAAGTCCCGCTTTTATTATTTTAAGCCGTCTTAATTCCGTTTTTTATCGTTCTGTATTTTTCCTTGGTAGCGTTGCCGCCGCGTATGTGACGTTCATTTTTATTTTCAAGAAGAACCGAGGCGACATCCTCCGCCAATGCGCTGTTGATTTTTTTCAGCCTTTGGGTGACATCTTTATGTACCGTGGATTTTGAAATCCCGAATTTTTTCGCCGCCTCTCTGACCGTGCACTTGTTGTCCGAGATATACTCGCCGAGCGCCACGGTTCTCTCTTCAATGTAGGTTCTCAAAGCATTCGCCTCCCAAAACATCTGTTGCTTAAACATATGAAGTATATTTAAAAAATATTACAATATATTATTAATACTGACTGTGTAAAAAATAGTTAAAAAATCCCAAAAAAGGCTTTACAATGGTATTGATTTTGGTTATAATAATTTATTAGGGAAAATTAATCTTAGGATGGTGATTTTATGGCAATGGAAACCGTAAAAAAACTGACTGACGCTGAACTCGCGGCGGAAGAGCTTGAAAAATCTGCCCGAAAAAATGCTGAGGACAGTGTTAAAGCCGCCCGCCAAAAGGCTGAGGAGATCGTCAGGGACGCTGAAAGAGCCGCGGTACAAATTATCGAAGACGCCAAAAAACGCGCGTCGGACGAGGCGGTTAAGCTGCGTGAGGAATTTTCAAAACAGCTTAAGGCGGATACCGATAAATTAAGGAACGGCGCAGCGAAGTCAAAGGATAAGGTTAAAAAGATTATTATTGACGAGTTGGCGCGGGTTTGATTTTGGTGACCGCGGAAAGATAAGGAGGAAAATGTATGGCAAAACTTCCTATGAAGCGGGTCGAGATATACGGCATGAAGA
>CANQKP010000079.1 GCA_947624495.1 uncultured Monoglobus sp.
CTGATTGCATCTATCCGTTTAAGCCGCGGAGCGGTCATTATTTCCTTTTTAAAAGCTCCGGATGTTCCATAGCCTTGCCGAGTCCCACGGCGACGCAGGTCTCCGGCGAGTCCGCCACCACGGACTTCATGTCAAGCTCACGGCGGATCAGGCTGGTCATGCCGTAGATCTGGGAACAGCCGCCGGTAAGTATTATGCCGTTTCTGCATATGTCGCCGATAAGCTCCGGCGGAGTTTTTTCAAGCAGTGTGCGTATCGCGTCAACCACAGTTCCGGCGGGTTCCTTGAGCGCCTCCAGTATCTCGTCGCTGGACACCTGAATGGTTTTCGGCAGTCCGGTCACAAGGCTCCTGCCCCTTGCTTCCATTGCCAGAAGCTTGTCCCTTTTGTAAACACAGCCGATTTTTATTTTAAGCTGCTCGGCAGTCCTTTCGCCGATCAGCACATTGTACTTTTTTCTTATATATCTTATGATAGCGTCGTCAAAGCTGTCGCCCGCGACCTTTATCGAACCGCTGAGTACCGTGCTGCCCAATGAGATTATCGCGATGTCGCAGGTCCCGCCGCCGATGTCAACGATGACGTTGCCTTTTGCTTCATCAACATTAATGCCGACGCCCAAAGCAGCGGCGAGAGGCTCCTCTATCAACATGACACGTCCTGCGCCCGCCTGGAGACCGGCGTCTATGACAGCCCTCTCCTCAACCTCGGTGATGTTGCTTGGCACGCTCACGATTATTTTTGGTTTTATGAACGCCCCGATCAGACTTCCGCCCACCGCTTTGTTTATATAATGGCGGAGCATTTTTTCAGCGGTGGAATAATCGCAGATTACGCCCTCCTTAAGAGGCTTGACCGCCGTAATGTTTTCAGGCGTTCTGCCCAGCATTTTCTGAGCTTCTCCGCCCACGGCAATAAGCTTGCCGCCGGTCGATTCGACCGCCACGACCGCGGGTTCTCTGTTAATTATTCCTTTGTTTTTCATATATACAAGAACGGTAGAGGTTCCCAAATCTATTCCAATTTCCTGACCGAGCATCGGTTCGCATCCTTTCCAAATATTACAAATTAGTTACATTATGATTATTTTATATTAAAAATACCCGGTTGTCAATAAATTCTGCCATAAACCTTTTTACAAATTTCGATATAAAAATATATTTCTGAGGATTTTACACGGATTTAACATATCGTCTCTTTTGCATTTTACATTGGGCTGTTAAAATTATTCATGCATTTGAAAATTTTATAAAATTAAAGGAGAGAAATTTATGAGTAATTTGAAAACTCACTCAAAACTTTTTAAAGCGGCTGCCGCTCTCGCGGCGGCGTGCCTTGCCTGCGGAGCGCTCACTGCCTGCGGCGGCAGTGAAACGGCGGACGGCGGAGCCATAACGGTCATATCCCGCGAGGACGGTTCCGGCACAAGAGGCGCATTCACCGAGCTGTTTGAAATTGAGGAAGAGCAGAACGGCGAAAAGGTCGACATGACCACAGACGCGTCGGACGTTACCAACAGCACATCGGTTATGATGACAAGCGTGGCAGGCAACGACGATGCTATCGGTTACATATCAATGGGTTCGCTGAACAGCACGGTAAAAGCTCTTGACGTGGACGGCGCAAAGGCAAGCGCCGAAAATATCAAAAACGGCGAGTACAAGGTTTCGCGTCCGTTTAATATTGTTACAAAGGACGGTCTTTCAGAGACAGCGCAGGACTTCATCGCGTTTATCTTAAGCGACGAGGGTCAGGCGGTTGTTGAAGAAAACGGATATATTTCAAACGAGAGCGCAGGAGCCTACGCGGGAACAAAGCCTGCCGGCAAGATCGTTGTTTCGGGTTCATCCTCCGTGACTCCGGTTATGGAAAAGCTTAAGGAGGCATATCTTGAGCTGAACACCGAGGCGGAGATCGAGGTCCAGCAGAGCGACTCCACCACGGGCATCAACAACGCCATTGACGGTGTATGCGATATAGGCATGGCGAGCCGTGAGCTTAAGGACAGCGAAAAGTCAAAGGGCGTCAGCGCCACAGTCATAGCGCTTGACGGAATAGCGGTGATCGTAAACAATAACAATCCGGTAAGCAGCATAACCTCAGAGCAGGTAAAGAAAATTTATACCGGCGAGATCACCGACTGGAGCGAGCTTGAGTAATATCCGGGGTGAAGGCTATGACAAAAATAAAGCTTAAAGAAAACATAATGTACGGGGTATTCCTGTTCTGCGCCTGCGTGTCTGTTTTAGCGGTCGCGCTGATATGCATATTTCTGTTCGCGAACGGAATACCCGCAATGAAGAAAATCGGTCTGTTCGATTTCCTGCTGGGCAAAAAGTGGAAGCCGGGCAATGATATTTACGGAATACTTCCCATGATACTGGGCAGCATTTATGTCACCGCAGGAGCTGTTGTGATAGGCGTGCCTGTCGGAATTTTGGCGGCGGTGTTCATGACGCGCTTCTGTCCGGAGCGCCTCCATAAGCTGCTCAAGCCTGCGGTTGATCTGCTCGCCGGAATACCTTCGGTTGTGTACGGATTTTTCGGACTGACGGTGATAGTTCCGCTCATCAGGCAGCTGTTCGGCGGCAGCGGAACAAGTATGCTCGCCGCCTCGATAGTGCTGGGAATTATGATATTCCCCACGATCATATCTGTCAGCGAGTCATCCCTCAAGGCGGTACCCGAAAGCTACTACGAGGGCGCCAGAGCATTGGGCGCCACTCACGAGCGCGCGGTGTTTATGACAGTGTTGCCGGCGGCAAAGTCGGGCGTTATGGCAGGCGTAATACTCGGTATAGGCCGCGCCATAGGCGAGACCATGGCGGTTATCATGGTTGCCGGAAACCAGGCTGCTGTGCCAAACGGCATAACCCGCGGCGTAAGGACCATGACAGCCAATATTGTGCTTGAAATGGGCTATGCCGCCGATCTGCACAGAGAGGCTCTGATCGCCACAGCGGTAGTGCTGTTCGTATTTATTCTGATAATCAATCTCAGCTTCTCAATTCTGAAAAGGAGGTCGGAAAGCAAATGAGCAAAACATTGACCCCGCCCAAGATCAGCTCATCGGGAGCGGTCGCGATTGCCGCGCCGATGCCCATGGAACAATATAAGGGCGCGAAAATTCAGGCAGCTGTTCTGCGCGCGTTGGTGTACGCGGCGGCGTGCCTCACCTTCGGCGCATTGATATGCCTGATACTGTATATTCTTATCAAGGGAATACCCAACCTTTCCCTTGATCTGTTCAGTCCGGAGTACAATACCGAAAACGTGTCGCTGTTTCCGGCGCTGATAAACACGATCACCATGACACTGCTTTCCCTTGCTATGGCTGTGCCTTTGGGAGTGTTCTCGGCGATATATCTTGTTGAATACGCAAAGCGCGGCAATAAAATTGTCGGTCTGGTGCGGATCACCACCGAGACACTCCAGGGCATACCGTCAATTGTATACGGCTTGTTCGGATTTCTGCTGTTTGTCACTACATTCTCGTGGGGCTACTCTCTGCTTGCCGGTGCGTTTACACTGGTGATTATGATACTTCCGGTAATAATGCGCACTACCGAGGAGGCGCTTAAAGCGGTTCCGGATTCTTATCGCGAAGGCAGCTTCGGTCTGGGAGCGGGCAAGCTCAGAACAGTGTTTAAAGTAGTGCTACCGTCTGCTGTGCCCGGTATACTGTCGGGAGTTGTGCTGTCGGTAGGCAGAATTGTGGGCGAGACTGCTGCGCTGATCTATACCGCCGGTACGGTTGCGCAAATCCCTCAGGGGCTTCTCGGCTCCGGCAGGACAATGGCGGTGCATATGTATGCGCTCTGGAGCGAGGGACTCAACACCCGTCAGTCATACGCCACAGCGGTAGTATTGCTGCTTATAGTGGTGCTGCTTAACGCGGCGTCGGGTGCATTGGCAAAAAAGATAACGATTAAATAAAGAGGAAAATATTATGGACACAATTATCAGCATAAAAAATTTAAATCTGCATTACGGCGACTTCCACGCCCTAAAGGATGTTAATATGGAAGTGCCGAAAAATGAAATAACCGCTTATATAGGACCGTCCGGCTGCGGAAAATCTACTCTGCTCAAGACCCTTAACCGCATGAACGATCTTGTGGAGGGCTGCCGCATAGACGGCGAGGTAAAGCTTGATGGTGTGGATATTTACAAGAATATTGACACAAACGATCTGCGCAAGCGGGTGGGTATGGTGTTCCAGAAGCCGAACCCGTTCCCGATGAGCATCTATGACAACATAGCTTACGGACCCAGAACCCACGGCGTCAAGTCAAAATCAAAGCTTGATGAGATCGTTGAAAAATCGCTGACAGATGCGGCGATCTGGGACGAGGTGAAGGACAGACTGAAAAAGAGCGCTCTGGGAATGTCCGGAGGTCAGCAGCAGAGACTGTGCATAGCCAGAGCTTTAGCGGTGCAGCCTGAGGTGCTGCTGATGGATGAGCCCACCTCGGCGCTTGATCCGATTTCAACTTCTAAGATCGAAGACCTTGCGCTTGAGCTGAAAAAGAGGTATACTATAATTATAGTAACTCACAGTATGCAGCAAGCCACAAGAATTTCGGACAAGACCGCGTTCTTTTTGCTGGGCGAGGTAGTGGAGTTCGGAGATACCGAACGGCTGTTCTCAATGCCGAAGGATAAGCGGACCGAAGATTATATTACAGGAAGGTTTGGTTAATGCTATGAGAGAAAATTTTAACAGACAGCTTGAAACGCTGAACAGAGAGATGACCGAAATGGGAGCTTTGTGCGAAAACGCGATCGAAAGCGCGGCAAAGGCGCTTTTGTATCATGACGAAAAGTCCGCAAAGGAGACTATGGTGGTTGAGGAAGAGATCAATCAGGCGGAGCGGGATATCGAAAGTCTTTGCCTTAAACTGCTGCTCAAGCAGCAGCCGGTGGCAGCCGATCTGAGAATGGTGTCATCCGCGCTAAAGATGATTACCGACATGGAGCGCATAGGCGACCAGGCAGCTGATATTGCGGGCATAGTACGCCATGTGGAGTTTGACGAGGATTACGACAACGATTACATAAAGAAAATGGCGAAGGGTGTGTCCAAAATGGTGACCGAGAGTGTGGACGCATTTGTGGAGCGCAGCCTCGACATGGCAAGAGACGTGATCAGACGCGATGATGAGATAGACGATTGGTTCAAAAAAGCCTGCGGCGACCTTGCGGGCTATATAGGAACAAACCCGGCAAAGGCGAGCCTTGCTCTTGACCTTATGATGACCGCGAAATATCTTGAGCGTATTGGAGACCACGCGGTCAACGTAGCCGGATGGGTGGAGTTCTCCATAACCGGCGCTCATAATTATTCAGCGCATGAGGCGGCAAATTAGTTTAAAAAAGGTGATTTTATGATTTATTGTGTTGAGGACGATAAAAGCATCCGCGAGCTTGTGGTTTACAGCCTTGAAAATACAGGCTTTTCCGCTATGGGCTTTGAGAACGGAGAAAAGCTTTTTGACAGGCTCGGCGAGACCGAGGAACTGCCGGAACTTATTTTGCTGGATATAATGATGCCGGGCGATGACGGGCTTAAGGTTTTAAGAAAGCTGCGCAGCAGAGCAAGGACCAAGGATGTGCCGGTAATACTGCTTACCGCGCGGGATACCGAGTTTGACAAGGTGACCGGTCTTGACAGCGGTGCGGATGATTATGTGACAAAGCCATTCGGCATTATGGAACTGATTTCCAGGATAAAGGCGGTGCTGCGGCGCAGCACGGGAGCCGATGCGGAAGACGGCTGCGATGTGTACAGCGCCTTCGGTGTCGCTCTCAACACAAAAAAGCATAAGGTAACCGTGGACGGAGATGAGGTCGAGCTGACCCTTAAGGAGTTTGAGGTGCTGCGGCTTCTGCTCAAAAATCGAGGCGCCGTCATAACCCGCGATGTGCTGCTTGAGCAAATCTGGGGCTATGATTACGGCGGCGAGACCCGCACGGTCGATGTGCACATCAGGACCCTGCGGCGAAAGCTGGGCGAGGGCGGCAGCATAATCAAGACGGTTCGCGGCGTGGGCTACAGGATAGAGGATTAACGGAGGCGGATATATGAAGCTCGGTTCAAAAATATTCGGCGGAATTGTTTCGGTGGTGATAGCGGGCGTGGTGATAACCACGGTCATTGTGTCGGCGCTGCTTTACGCGACTTTGTCGGATGAGCTTAGATCCGAAATAAGAAACGAAGCGCAGTATATGGCGGATATTATCGGTTCGGATATCGAGACGGTCGATTTAGGCTCCGCGTTTGCCGATGGTCGGGACAGAGTAACAATCATCTCGCCGGATGGCACGGTGAAATATGACAGCTCCGGCGGATATGAGGATATGGAAAACCACTTAAACCGTCCTGAGATCCGCAGCGCGCTTGAAAACGGGACGGGTGAAAGCACTCGAACATCCGCCACGTTCGGCAAGGAGAATTTCTATTACGCTGTTCGGCTCCGCAGCTGCGATGTACTCCGCATAGCCGGCGAAACCTCAAGTATGTACGGTGTGGTCACAAGAGCGCTGCCGGGTATCCTTCTTGCGGTCTTGGCTCTTATCGGGCTGGCGCTTGCGGCGGCAGGCTCGCTTACAAAGCTGATAATAAAGCCGATAAACGAGCTTGATCTTGATAACCCCAAGCAGAGCCGCACTTATGATGAGCTGACGCCGCTGCTTGACCGCATTGATGCCCAGAACGAAAAGATGCGGGAGCAAATCAATGAAGTTTGCGAGGCTGAAAGGATCAGGAGGGAGTTTTCGGCGAATGTTTCACATGAACTGAAAACGCCTCTGACCTCAATAATGGGGTTCAGCGAAATTATGAAAACAGGTATTGCAAAGCCTGAGGACGCCCCGATGTTTCTCGAAAAAATAAACTCCGAGGCAAAGCGGCTGTTGGCGCTGATCGACGATGTTATCAGTCTTTCGGGTCTTGACGAGGGCGGCGGAAACATTGAAATGACCGACACCGATATATATGAAACAGCCGTTGAGGTTGCGGAAAGTTTAAGCTTTAAAGCCGAAAGACAAAAAATTACTCTTTCCGTTCAAGGAGAGAACAAAAAGGTTTGCGGCAACAAGCGGCTGCTTTATGAGATCATATACAATCTGTGTGACAACGCCATAAGATATAACAAGCCGGGCGGCTATGTTAAGATAACCGCAGGCTGCAAGGACGGCAGAGCGTTTGTGTCGGTTAAGGACAACGGTATCGGGATCTCGGATCAGGACAAAAAGCGTGTGTTCGAACGGTTTTATAGGGCGGACAAAAGCCACTCCAAGGAGACCGGCGGCACAGGACTCGGACTTTCAATAGTAAAGCACGCCGCGCAGGTCCACAATGCGGAAGTGTTTCTTGAAAGTGAGATAGGTAAAGGCACCGAGATCAAAGTGGTTTTTTGATATAGCTGAACGAAATTTATATTTATGGAATTAAAGTTCACATATAGATTATTGCGATAAGTGTGAACATTGCCTTGTCCTCCTGTCAAATTTGTTATACAAATTATATAACATCATATGTGCAAATAATTCTACTGTAATAATATATGATGATCGGAAATGTGGCGTTGACTTTGCGGGAAAAATAAAAATACCGCAAAATCTAAGGCTTTACGATATTTTTGGTGTAAATAAAAAATCGGAGCAAGCATTGCTTGCTCCGACGTGGTCGGAGTGACTGGATTCGAACCAGCGGCCACCTGAACCCCATTCAGGTACTCTACCAAACTGAGCCACACCCCGTTATTGCCGCGATCCGCCTCTTTGCTCGTTCTGCCGCAAGAGGCAGGAACTTCGCTTTTCCGACGGTCGCTTCTTTTTCCGTAAAACGCATTTCGTTGGCGCTTTGCGGTAGTCCTTTGCTCTGCGAGCTTTCCACGACAGTTTCATATTATAGCATATGCGGAATAAAAAATCAAGCCCTTTTTTGAAAAATTTTAAACTTTTTTGAGCGCATATTTTCGGGCGGGTTGACTAAACGGAAAAATGTGTTATAATAAAAACGAATTTTATTTTACGGGAGTATAATTATGATTTGTAAATTTTGCGGCAAAGAGGTTAAGGACGGCGAACGTATATGCAAGTATTGCGGTACGGTCCTGACGAGCGGCGCAGAGCAGAGCAAAATTGAATATACCAAAGAACGCGAGGCTGGCTTGTCAGGCGGAGATAAGAGGATTTACAGAGAGCGGACCGATACCGCCGCGGATCTTGGTGAAACTCAGGTGTTTACGCGTCCGAACGTTCCCGGCGGCTTTGAAAACAGCCGCCGCGTTCAGGACGAAGTCAACCGCCGTCACCATAACACTCCTCCAAAGCGGAATTATTATAGGTACAACCCAAGCGAGGAGGCAAAACGCCTGCAAAGCGGAAAACTGAAAAAGAACGGTCGTGCCCAAAAGCTGCCCAAGGTGAAGCCGGTTCGCAAAAACCGACATATAGGCAGAACGATTGCCGGACTTATATTTAAAGCGGTACTCGGATTTATAATCGGATTTCTGCTCTATGTTTTAGCGGTCAAGGCATCGGGTTGGATCAGCGGCGCCTTTGAAAACGCAGATATACCGTTATTGGATATCTTTCAATAGTCGAATTATACAAGAGAATACAAACAAAATAAAGAGCTGATAAGGCAAAATAAATAAAAATGAAAAAAAGGGAAAAAAGTTGTAATAAAGATATTGACAAAAGGGAAATAAGATGATAGTATAATGAAGCTGTTCCGAAAAAGGGACAGCTTTTAAAACTCAGAAAACCGCATCGGCTTATCAAAAAATTTTTTAAAAAAAGATTAAAAAAATAGCTTGACAAGAAGGAAAAGATGTGGTAAACTTAAAAAGTTGCTACGGAGATAGCAGCGAAGCGTGAAGCGGACAGGAATGTGAAACGCAAAAGTGTATAAAAACACCCAGCGTGACACAGGACGAGATCCAAGAAGCGCAGAGACAAAACAAAAGCTTGCTTTTGTTTTGAGAGGAGGAGCAGCGAAGCGGACGAAGACGAGCCATTTATGGGTCGTCGGAGCAAGCGGAGCTCACTCCGACGAGGTGTTTGAAAAATAAATAGTGGAAAAGCGGTAACAGTAGTGTTTGAAAGGAACACACTGTTATGACGAAATTGCACAAGAAAAGATTCTAACTGTGAGGTTAGGGTAAGAACTTGTCAATTCCAAAAGGTTCAAAGCGAACTTACACCAAGACAGTGAAAGCTGTCAAGGGGTCCTGAAAAGCGCTAATGAAGTGCATTTTGGGAAAAACGTTAGTGATTTAGTTAAGAGCTAAACAGACTGACGATAGATACGAATATAAGACATCAAAAAAGATGGTTTGTATTACAATATTTATCGAGAGTTTGATCCTGGCTCAGGACGAACGCTGGCGGCGTGCCTAACACATGCAAGTCGAGCGAGAAATATTTGGATAAGTTCTTCGGAACGAATTTGGATATGGAAAGCGGCGGACGGGTGAGTAACGCGTGAGTAACCTGCCTTCAGGAGGGGGA
>CANQKP010000080.1 GCA_947624495.1 uncultured Monoglobus sp.
CGAACACAGAAGTTAAGCTTCTCAGCGCCGAAAATACTTGGCGGGCAACTGCCCGGGAACATAGGACGCTGCCGGAATAAAGAGCTTACGGGTTTTCCCGTAAGCTCGGGCGAAAGCCTTTTTGAGCATTTAGAAATAAGATTTCTATTTAATCAACTCAAAACTTTGCATATTTTTAAAATATATGCATAAAAATATTTTTATATAGCTTAGTATTCAGAGCTTTGCATATTTTAAAAATATACAAATAAATATATTCCTCTATAGCTCAGTTGGTAGAGCATGCGGCTGTTAACCGCAGGGTCGTTGGTTCGAGTCCAACTGGAGGAGCCAAAAAAGCCTCGGATTTCCGGGGTTTTTGTTTTTTCTCCGTTCAGCTTTTTTCTCAAAATATACACAATGTTCGGGATCGACAGAGCTTGAGATATATCCATCGATCATTCCAATTTTAAATTATGCTTGAGGTATCTGAAAGTCACGTTCTGTCACACAGCACATCAAGAATAATATTTGTGTCAATCAGCGCTCTCATACTTTGCCATCCTTTCGGCGCGTGCGGTTTTGTCATCGTAGTCACTTTAACTGATTGACAAAATCGGTAAAAAATGGTATAGTAAGCGCACACAAATATTACATATAGACAACGCGAAATCATATCTTGAGGTGTAAATATAAAACGATGAAAAAGAAGGAATTTATACATATTGCCGGGTTATTGAATGAAAAACTTGATATTGTGCCGCTGCTGTTTGGCTCGCTGGGGCTGGAGCAAAGGCTTAATAGAAGCCTGAACGCAGATGATATTGATGTATTAATTCCGGAAATTTTCCTGAATGAAAAGTGGGACAGCGTTGCTAAATTAATGAGCGATGACGGATATACTCTCTGCGATTTGCACGAACACGAATTCAAAAAATCGGGTCTGTGCGTTGCGTTTGCCGCAATTGAGAGCCTGACGCCGTTTGCGGGCATAGATTTAAAACAAATTCCAATTATTAAGGAAGACAGGGTTTGCTACTATTTACTGAATTTACATGACTACTTAAAAGTGTATGAGGCATCGGCTAAGGACGGATACAGAAAGAACGTAAAAAACAAAAAAGATGAGCAAAAAATAAAATTGATAAGCAATGAAATACGAAATTCTCAGAATGATGCGTTATGACCCAATCTAATTCAGATCAGTGCTTGGGCTGTTTGAATTTTGAAAAAGGAGTTTTTATACACGACGGGGGCGGAAAAATCCGCCCCTTTGGTTTTAATGCAGTTTTCTGTTGTCGATTACGCGCACAGCCTTGCCCTCGCTTCTCACAATCGACTTGGGTCTCAGCAGGTGTATCTTCGCCTTTATTCCGAGTGATGAGTGAAGCTGCGTTTCCAGCTTGCGCTTCTCGGCTTCCACATCGCCGGTGAATTTGGGACTCAGCTCAACGTTGATATCAAATGTATCTGTGTTGTTTACTCTGTCAACCAAAATCTGATAGTTGGGCGAAACCTCAATACTGTTCCTGAGCAGAACCTCCTCGATCTGTGACGGGAACACATTAACGCCGCGTATAATGAGCATATCGTCTGTGCGTCCCGCGGGCTTTTTCATTCTTACATGGGTTCTGCCGCAGGGACAAGGCGAGTAATCCAGCACGCAAAGATCCCTTGTGCGGTAGCGCATCAGGGGCTGACCCTCCTTTGTAACAGTCGAAAGAACCAATTCTCCGAACGAGCCTTCGGGCAGCACCTCGCCCGTGTCCGGGTCGATAATTTCGGGAATAATCATATCTTCGCAGATGTGCATTCCCTGCTGAACTTCGCACTCATAAGAAACGCCGGGACCCATGATCTCGGTCAGTCCGTAAACGTCGTGGGCTTTGATGCCAAGCGACTCCTCGATTTCGTGCCGCATCTCCTCGGTCCAGGGCTCGGCGCCGAATATACCCGCCTTGAGCTTAAGATGGTTCTTGACTCCCATTTCGCGCACGGTCTCGCCTATGTACATAGCGTAGGACGGCGTGCAGCACAGGTGCGTGGAACCCAAATCGCACATGAACCGAATTTGACGCTCGGTGTTGCCGGATGAGGTGGGGATAACCATAGCACCCACCTTCTCGGCGCCCTGATGCGCGCCCAGTCCGCCGGTAAACAGACCGTAGCCGTAGGATACCTGAACGATTGACCTGTTGTCGCCTCCTGCGGCGACAAGCTGGCGCGCAAATCCATTTGCCCACTGGTCAAGGTCGTCTCTGGTGTAGCCGGACACGATCTGCCGTCCCGTAGTGCCGGACGATGCCTGTATGCGCACTATGTCGCGCTTTGGAACCGCCAGCAGGTCAAACGGATAATAATCCCTAAGATCCTGCTTGGTGGTAAAGGGCAGCTTTGAGAGATCCTCAAGGCTTTGAATGTCACTTGGCTTAACCCCCGCATCGTCCATGCGTTCACGGTACATTTTTACGTTTTCGTACATACGGGCTACCTGCCATTTGAGCTTTTCCAGCTGATGCGCCCGAATTTGTTCGCGGTCCATTGTTTCAATTTCGGGTTGAAACATTGCCATAAAATTCCCTCCTTAAAATATTTGAATTGTAATGATATTATATATTAAACGAAGTAAAACGTCAATTATATTTTAACAAAAACTATTAAAAAATGTGTTGATATTTGTCAGGTTATATAGTATAATGCTTTGTACAGATCGGAATTAAGAGGGCAATTTGTTATGTTTAAAAAGAATAAGACGCATAATAACAGATTATATACCGAGTATCTGTATTATAAATACGAAAATATGATATTTAAGATTTCTTTGGACATTTTGAAAGATAAATATCTGGCAGAGGACGCAACACAGGAAACTGCATATAAAATCATGAAATATTGCGACCGCGTCAGAGCTTTTGGGAACAATGAAGAAAGAAATTATATCGCCGCGATTGCGAGGAACACCGCAATCAATGTATATAATAAGAATAACAAGATAACGAACGAAAGTTATGCCGATAATGACGAGGCTCTTGACCATTCAATTTCACCCGACCCCGGAGAATATGTAATAACCAACGAAAGCGTGGACGCTATAATCGCCGAGTTAAAAAATTTAGGCGAAAAATACAGCGACCCATTGATACTCAGCAGGATTTATAAATACAGCATAAAAGAGATCTCGGATATACTGGGAGTGCCGGAGCGCACGATAAAGCACCGTATGAAACGCGGAACGGAGAAGCTGAAGGCAAAGCTCAAAAAGGGTGATGAAAATGAGTAACAATGATCGACATGAAAATAAAGAATTATTTGAAAAAATGTTTGATGATGTGCTTGATAGCGCGCTTGGCAAAATGGCGGCGACGCCTGACCCGGATTTGCCCGATGATGAGCCGGTGGAGCTTTCGGAAGAGCATAACAGGAAAATAGAACAAATTTTTAAGCAGGCAAAGAACCGTGAAAGCAAGCTGATGTTCCGCAACAACGCCAAACGTATAGCAATATGCGCCGCCGTGTTGATATTGATTCTCGGAATAACAGCAATGAGCGTCGGCGCGGTCAGAAACAGAATTTTGAGTTTTATTCACAATACCGAGGAAACAAACACCAAAATAGGAATTAGCAATGAATTGACCGATACTTACAGCGATGAAAATATTTCTTTAGGATATATTCCGTATGGCTTTTCGTTGGAGAAAAGACAAATCCATACGGGTTCAATATATTATAAGTTTAGCAATGAAACACAGCATTATATAATACATATATTTAATTCTTCCGGTGCCGGAACTATTGATACCGAAAAAGCGGAAATGGAACGAATTATGATAAACGAAAATGATTGTTATTATATAGAAAACTCAAACGGGAAATCTATAATAATGAGCAACGGAGAAAAAATATGCGTGGTGCAGGGCAATGTCGAAAAAGATATAATTATTAAAATTGCACAAAATTTAGAAATTAAATAAAATTTTTAAAAAAATTTGCCCTTTACTTCCTGTAAAAATGTTTCATTTATTGAAAACAATTTTTAAATAAAATCAAGCGTAAATTAAAGTGAAATTACAGCGGTATTACCATAAACGTGTTGCAAATTAGAGGACAGGGTAAATGGAAGGACGTGGGTATATGAATAAAAAGAATAAATTAACTAACAGACCTATGTACCATTATATAATACTTTTATGCATTGTCTCTGTCTTGTTTTCATGTTTTCTTTGTAACATACAAGGGACGCCAATCAGTGATTATGTTAAGTATTATCGCATAAGTGTAATGTGCATATGCTTGAATATTTTAGCTTCAATTACTTATGCGGCATTCATCTTTGCGCTGATCCGAACTGTTATACGTGAAAATATAAAATATAGTATTGTAATTAAGAATACAATGTTTTACATTAGCATAGAATGGTTGATTATGTTACTTGTAAGCACGTTTTTGGGATATTCGACATATTATTCTACTTTTATGCAAGTAGTAAAAAGAATAGTTGATATATTATTATTGATTAGTTGTTTTTCATACACAAAACGTACTGCGTTATGGAGATATGTAGTGATTTTTGTAATTTACTTTGTAATAGTATGCGCCTTGGGTTATGTGGCTTATACAATCAAGCTGATCTAATTAAATTATAGTAATCTCTAATCTCAGTAAGCGTATGTTTTCGGTTTAACTATTCGGCAGAAGAGTGCGTAGCCGTACACAGAACGGCAAAACCACTTATTATACGTATGACAAAATAGGACAGCTTAAATCCGAACAAACCGGAAACGTAACCACAAGCTATACGTATGACGGACGGGGCAACAGAGCGACAAAGACAGTCGGAAACGACATGACAACATATGAATATGACAGAACGAACCGTCTTATGAGCGAGACCGTAAGCGAGCTTGGCGCTGCAAAGAAAGTCACGGAGTATGAGTATGACCCGAACGGCAATCTTACGTTTAAGGGCATAGGAACATTTGAAAAACAGACCGATGATATGACAACCGAAATATATAAACGGCGTTGAAGATTTGACCGTCAAACTGACCGTCGCCGATGAACCGGAGCCGAAACCCAACCTTGCACCGCTCCGAGATTTCATAAACGGAGACTTTTTGAAGAACTACCACACATTTGATAATGTGGCAAAAAGAATTATGTGGAGAAAAATAATACGCCGGCTGACATTTTCAGCCGGATATAAAATTACGATTGAGTTTACCAACTAAACACAAGCGAACGCACCTAATTCTAATCCTACTCCTAATGATTTTGGAATAAATGTCAGGAAAGAATATGATTATATGAGGAGCTTGTTACAAATATGAAGAAAAAGAAACGAATAATAGCGTTGATTGTTTTGTTTATGGTTTGTATAGTTTTTATAATTCCATTAGCTAGATGCGAATTTTTAACAATGATGCATGGGAAACAGTTTGATGGTAAGGAACTTGAAACAAATATGCTTGCTAAATCTGATTATTATAAGGTCTTAAATTATAATAATAATCAAGCGGAGGTTTATTATGTTTTAAAAAACGGATATGGAAGTGTTATAAGTTTTCATAATAATGATGATAAATGGGAAATTGAGCATTGGAAAACTATATGGTCAAGTACAGGTAGCGCATCGGGTGTAATATGGCCGTATTGGTGGCATTTTATATATGGCGGATTTTAAATTAGAGTTCGTATAACTAAATTAAGATGTTCCCCTCTAAGGCGGAGGGTTCCGCTTAATTTTTTCAGTAGAGGATATAATCCCCTGCTGAAAACATTGAATGACGGGACCTCGGCTTTTATTGAATTGCATATCTGGGACGGCGACAATATTGTTGTTGATACCACAGGCGGTAACGAACTTATAGCAAAGTATTACAGAGGAATAAACCCTGTGGCTATGGTAACAAAGTCGTCGGGAGTGCTTACGCCGTACTACTATCACTACGACGAAAAGGGCAGCATAACCAAGCTGACCGACAAGAGTGGAAAAACAGTTCAGGACTACACCTACGATGCGTTCGGCAATCTCGGCACCGAAGACGACGCGCTCTATAACCCCATACGCTACACCGGGCAATACACCGACAGCGAAACAGGGTTGGTCTACCTTCGCAACCGCTACTACGACCCCGCCATAGGCAGATTTACGCAGGAGGACACCTACTGGAATGTTCATAACATGATTTACGGTGATGATCCGGAATCAAATATTCCCGACTATTCTGCCATAATGCAGAGTTGCAATCTGTATGTCTACTGCATGAGCGATCCGATGAATTGCGTTGATCCTTGGGGAAATATTACTAAAGAGGAACAACAAATGTATGAGAATTGACAAATGTCACCAGGAGCATATTCTTATTTAATGACATGCACATACCAGTATTATTTGGCAGATACGGATGAAGAGCGTGCTGTATATAGCCAATTAGCTGATGATTTCCGTAATTCAGGATATACAACAACACCATATGAAAGTTGGAATAATATAATAAGTGGAATGAAAAGTAAGCCAACAAACAATACCGTAAGTAAGTGGGAGCATTACTATAGAAATAATTTAAATATTGAGTTTGATTATGGAACTCTTTACAAATTAAATAATAGATTGCCAGACGATTTAAAATGGCATGAGGAAGAATTAGCAACATATCATCAACATCATAAGGTTGAGAATAAACCAAACAAAAAATATGTATCAGCTTGTGGACATTTTGAAATTGTTTATAATGCATACAATGAAATTCAAAATATATATAATAATCCTGATGATATGGGTACATATAATTATTATTCGCCAAGTGATTGGACTTTGCATACTATTTATGACATTGTTCCATATAGTTTGTATAACAATGTGCCAAATTAATAAGGAGATGTTTAAATGAAAAATATATTTTTTACTTCCATAATCGGTATTATGCACTTTTTAGTTGCAATATATGCATCCATATTTACGGCTCTTAGTCAACCAAATAGAGATTCATATAGTGATCTTTACTCTATTGTACAGCCACATATTGCCGGAAAAACAATTAATCTTGCGATGATGATTGTTTTGGTTGCAGTTTTATTGGCTTTAGTAGATGTGATAAATATAATAATATTGTCTGTTAAAAAAGTATATGCGATTATTAAAAAGGAAAATAAGGAAACCTCTAAAATAGTGTTTTGGCTAGCTATGATGGTCATTGCAGTAATATCATTGGTAGCTATCACGTATAAATTGACAATTTAAACAAGCAATATTATATTATTTATTTGTTATGCTGTTTAATTCTGTATGCTGCATTTATTTGCAAGGATGCAAAAGGGGGACAAAGTATCGGAAAGCGTATTATGAAAATAAGAGTTGTTGATAAGAATAAAAATTTGCCTAATATACTTAAACTTATCGTGAGAAATATTACTATTTTTATTTGGCCCGTCGAAGCTATTTTGGTGTTACTTAATAAGAAAAAAATAGGCGACAGATTAACTAAAACCGATGTTGAACAATGCTAATAAGTGAACAAACCGGAAGCGCAGCTACAAGCTACACTTATGACGGACGGGGCAACAGAGCGACAATGACAGTCGGAAACGACATGACAACATACGAGTATGACAGAACGAACCGACTTATGAGCGAGACCGTAAACGAGCTGGGTGCTGCAAAGAAGGTCACTGAGTATGAGTATGATCCGAACGGAAATATGAAGTAACAGGAATATCATATTACGATTCGAATGGAAATTTTGTAGACTGTGCATATTGGAGAACGACAGATATGTAAGTGAACAAGCTATTGCTATGATTCATTCACAAGAGGTTTAGTTTTACGCCGGTGTTTTTCGGCACGTAAGGAGTTCTTTATGAGAAAATATCTGAAAGAATGTTAAGCATTACACAAAAAAGCTGTTTACGTCGGAAATCATGTATTTTATGTTAAAAGTATTGAAACGTGCGTTTTATAGTGATATAATATATAAAATACATTTTGATACGGAGGCGAGAAGTATGCTGTTGGTAAATACCGATTATATCAGCGGAAAAGAACTTGAAACTTTGGGACTCGTTAAGGGAAGCACCATTCAGTCCAAAAACATTGGCAGGGACATAACCCAGAGCTTTAAAACCATTGTCGGCGGGGAGCTTAAGGCGTATACCCAGATGATGAACGAGGCAAGAGATATTGCCACAAACAGAATGGTCGAGGCGGCGGAGGATATGGGCGCTGACGCTATTGTTAATGTGCGCTATACCACGTCCGGAATTATGCAGGCGGCAGCCGAAGTTATGGCTTACGGCACAGCCGTAAAATTTGTGAAATAAGCTTATGAAATTTAAAAAGATCATTGCAGTATTGGCTGCCGCAGCCATGATCGCGCCTCTTCCGGTCCGCGCCGCCGACGATTTGTTTTACATATGCGCGTATTACGGCGAGGACGGAACTCTTGTTGATGCGGTCGGAATAAACGATGCGGCAAGCGATGATGAAATGAAGAGCCGCCTTGACGCGTACGCACCGAGCGAGGCGGCGACGGCAAAACTGTTCCGTTGGGACACAGATCTCTCGCCGGTTGAAGTTCCGCTCTCGTCCGATTATATAAGCGGGACCGACAGCCGCGGAGACACCAGGGACGGCACTGCTAAAGCGCCGAACGTTATAAGCGAGATGTGTGTTCCGTCATATTGGACTTCAAAGCGGACCGAACCCGAAAAGGTCATTATGACGCCGAGTGAGATTGAGGACCTGAACCGCAGGATACTTGACACTCCGGCGACAAACACCAACGACCTTAAAGCGCAGGATGAAACATACAACGGTCGGTATATGGCGGATCTGAACGCGGATTTTGAGTCGCCCGCCGGACTTTACCTTAACGGCGAGCCGGTTCCCGAAAGCTATTATCAGGCGATTAGGGACAATATTAAAAATGCGCCGGTCTCCGCAAATATGAAGCTTAAATACGGATTTGCCGTCAACAGAACGGTCATGAAGGCGTATCCATATTCCGACTATTTGTCCGATGACCCGAACGATCCGGAGTGGGATAATTTGGTTTCCAGCGGAATACTTGTAAACGAGCCGCTTGTTGTGTACTTCACAACGGCTGACGGCAGGTTCAGCCTTGTGAAAAACGCGTGCTGTTCGGGCTGGGCACCTACAGAAGATATAGCTGTGTGCGCGGACAAAGCGGAGTGGGAAAAGTTCCTGCATCCCGAACAGTTCGTTGTTGTTACCGACCAGAAAATTTATCTCGAACCCGGCATAGACAAAGATTTGGACGAGAAAATGCTTACGATGGGTACGACTCTTGAGCTTGTGACTGATTATACGGGTACAGTGAACTACAGACTGCCGTGGAACAATTATGTTGTGAAAATGCCCGCCAGAAATGATGACGGCAGCTTTTACCAAAAGCTTGCCTTGATCCCCGCGAACCGCGGTGTGAGCGTGGGATATCTGCCGTACACCGAGGACGCTGTTATCGACCAGGCGTTTAAATCCTTGGGCAACCGTTA
>CANQKP010000081.1 GCA_947624495.1 uncultured Monoglobus sp.
TCGACCTTATAAACATTGCTCATCATATTAGGCATGATAGCCTGCAGGTTTATTACCGCAGTGTTTGAGCTTGTATCTACGTAAGTCCCAGGCACAGGAGATCCAACCGGCTTGCCCTTCGCCTGATGGTTCTCGGCTGCCGCAGCCGCCTGCTCCGGAGTTGTTGCCAGCTTATAGTCAGTATAGCGCGGGAAGGAGCTGTCCACATACTCAACCTGGACATTTTCCAAGCCCTGTTTAGTATATTCTGTTGTAGGCATAAATCCAAACGTACCGCTGCCGTAAACATTGCTGTTTGCTTGGTGATAAAGACTAAGCTCCGGATCATAGATTCCGTCATCCACGCTGTAGCGGTACTCATCTACCTTGACTTTGCCTATGCCGGTTACATGGTCAAACGCCGTTGAGGCAACCGAAATAAGATTTCCGGGCAGGTGGAAAGCATTGACGGATATCTTTTTGTTTCCTCCGCCACTGCCGCCTGACACATTGACTTCTTCCTGGGGATAAGCGCCATCGAATATTCTGTTTTCAAAAGCTAATCCTCCAATCGTTTCAAGAGAATATAACTTTGACATATCAATCGGTTGTGATATTGTTCTGTTATCCTCGGTGTAAAATTTTGCTTCCGCTGTATCATCATCAAAAGAAAATGCGCGGTAATCGATTATCCGAAGCTGCGGCTCTGTAACATCCGGATAGTCAACACTTGTTTCGCTAAACACGATTTCATCAATCTTTGTATTAAGAAACGCCGAATTATTAATTCTTTCTATTGTTGAAGGAATTATCAGTTTTTGAACGGACGAAACCTTTTCTTTTGCAGTATCATCTTTTAAAAGCTTTGTGTTTTCGCCATACTGAGCTATGCCGGTGATTTTAACCGCCACTTCTTCGCCTTCGTCATTTTTATATTTCAGCTGATCCGGAATAGTAAGCTCAGGCCATTGAATTGTATCTCCTAAATACTTTGTTACATCTCCGCTGTTTATATTAAATTCCCAAACTCCTGTAGTATCAGTCTGAACATAAGCATCAGCCGTTCCGTCCTTGTATTCAATATCCGAATTAAACGCACCGTAAGGGTGAGAAGGCGCTCCGTCCGTTCCGACAATATCATTCTTATATGAGCCCTTCATATATATACGTTTAATCTTTATATCTTTGGTGAAAGCCTCTACATCAACATTTTTCAAAGGCGCTTCTTTATTTTCGGGTTGCGAATAGTCCGTCCCACCATCACCAACGGTATTAAAGATAACACATTCCAGAACTTGATCCTCACGGAACGCCCAGTTTTCAATGGTCGTAATCGTTGACGGAAGATACAGCGCTTTGGATGCACCGGATTCTTTCTTTATTTCACCGTCCGTTATGTCCGAACCCACAAGACCGTAACAATTACGAAAAGCCGCTCTTTTGATTATGGTAACACCTTCGGGTATAATCACATTTTCAAGCTGACGAACGTCATAAAAAAGGTTTTCCGGTATTTCGGTCATAATACCGCCTGCAAGATTTGAAAAATCGACTTCGAGCCATTCATCCCTTACCGCCGCGCCGGTAAAAGCGCCCTCGCGTACTCCCGTAATTTCTATTATGTTATCGGAATACGCGGGCTTGCTTGCTTCCTTCTTTACATAGTGCGGGATTTTTAATTTTAATGTTCCTTTATCGGGATCTTTGCCGTTTTTGCCGCCATTCTTGCTATAAATATAATCTTTATATGATGTATATCCAAGTTCGATCTCCTCCGGAGCTTCGGTTGCATTCGGATCCGGTGTTGGCGTCGCCGTAGGTTCGGGTGTGGCGAGCTGAACATCACTTTCGGACACACTTAAATTAGCCCAACGCGCGGATGCAGATGTTGATACAAGGCGCACGGCTCTGAGTTCGGTATCACTAACGGTTTTAAGTGAGCCCATTGTTTTATCGACTAAAGCTTCTCCGCCGTTTTTTGGAGTAACCTTTACCGCGATAAACTGATCGGTACCTTTTTTGGTATAATCCAAAGTTATATTAATTGTGACCCATTTACCACCATTTTCATCTGAGGTTACATTCTTTGAATAATCATATACTGATGTTCCATTATTGTCACCAAGATCAGGTCCAATCCAAATCTCACTTTTGATATTTTTAATTACTTCCGCAAAAGCATGACAATAATCCGCCTGATAAATTTTATCCGGGTGGTTTTCAAGATATATTCTGAAATCTTTTGCAGCCTGAAGGTATAGGTCAGCACTTATTGTCACAGTATCATGGTTTTTATCTCTATATACAGGAATATAGATATTTTTATCTACTGTAATTGCGCTTTCTTCGCCGCCAAGTTCGCCAATTACAGCTGGAGTCGGAGCTGTATTGTTTGATTGTCCCTGACGCCATTTTTCATAGGGGGCAGAAAGCTTTGTTCCGGTGTCGCCGCTATACTCAGCGCCCAAATATTCAATATCTACAAAGTATATATGTGGTTCGCCTTCGCCCGTGATCTCATATTTTGTGTTGGCTTTTATATCAAAGGTAACAGTATATTTTTCGTGGGGACCTACTGTTTGACTAAATACTTGTTTTCCGTTTACGCTAACAGAGTCAGTTGCACCGGATGCAGCTTGATCACTCCTTGATGTACATACAAGAGTACATATTCCGTCCTTCGGAGAAGTAAATACAAGCTTAGAAGAAGATGATGTCTTCATATAATATTGTGAAGTTACATCACTATAATCCTTTTTCTTATATTTAACGCTAAAATTCGAATCACTATTTAGAGTATTGTATGTAAAACCTTCTTTAGTTTGGTCGTTAGTATTATTTGTAAAATAGAATAAAATATTGTCTTTACTACCGTCGATTGTATCTCCCACATTGCCTTCGCCGCCGGAGGAGCTGCCCGATCCATTATCCAAATAGTATCTGTAGTCGTTTTTGTCATTTGTTTTGAAAGCGTTTTCTTTTCCGCCGAAGGTACCTGAGCTTACATCATTGTCCGCACTTACATTTGTCTTAAGACCAACAATTTTACCGTTTTCGTCTATAATAAAAGGAGAGTCATTTTTATAGGCTTTACTATCTTTGTTCCATTGGATAATACCCTGTCTCTGACCCCAAGGTGCGCCTGTGATCGAACCGGGTTCATGATCGGACAAATCAATATATGCATATGTTTTATTTGAACCTGTTCCTTTTGAATCGCCGTTATAGTTAAATGCGTCGCTTCCTATCCCGTAACCGAAGCCGGAACCTTAAAATACATAAGTTTTTTGCAGCCCGCAAAAGCGCTCGCACCTATCGAGGTTACGTCGGGCGTATTTTCAATTTCTGTCAAATTTTCACAATTACGAAAACATTCGGACGGAATCTCTTTGATAGGCGATCCATCTTCAAATATGACTTTTACAAATGGGTTATCTTTGGTACCTTTGTTTGTATCAAAACAAGATACTCCCAAGGTCTTGACAGACTTCGGAATAGTTATCGAAGGATAGATTTGGGTCGATGAGAAAGCGCTTGCACCGATCTCCTCAATTTCGCAGGGATGATCAGGCTCGTCTACAAACTCGACCGTGGTTATATCCGAACCCGCGAAAGCGTTGTCAGCAATCCTTGTAACGGGCAAGCTTTCGGTTTTATCATCATTGGTATAATAAACAGAAGGGATCTTTATGTTCTGGGAAGACGAATTCACAACGTAAAGAAATTTATCAATCGTGACAGACTTGCCGTCCGGATTGATGTGCGCCGTTGAAACATTCGGCTCTGCAAAGTCCTTATTTTCCCCTCCGTCACGCGGAACGACTGAGCCGTTACTGCCCTTAAGCTCAACATCCGCGCGGGGTTCGGGTTCGCCGGCTTCGAGCGGCATGATCTCGTCCTCGGTTCCCGCCTCAATCTGCTGCGCAGACAGCTCTCCCGCGGGGTCGCCATTCTCCGCATCAGCCTCTTCCCGGGGCGAGGAGGCGCTTTCGGCGCCGGAAGGGGGCAATGCCTCTTCATCTATATCAGCCTCGCCTTCCGCTTGCGCGGGGACCGCTGCGGCGTCGGGGACAGTTTCAATATCCCCGCTCAAAACAGCAGGTTCGTTATCGCCCGCCGCAAAAACCGTTATGCCCGGCAATGTGCCAATCACCATGATCAATGCCAACAACATTGCCAATCCGCGATTTAACTTCTTCAACATATGTCATCTCTCCTTTGGTATTTGGATAATTTAATACTTATTTATTGACCTCTTAGAGGTCAAGCGCTTCCGCGAAAGGCTTTTGCCTTAAATAAATGCCGAACCCATATTCCGCCATTCCAAGCCGCGGCGGCAATGCCGCAAAAGCCTTTCGCGGTCTGATTTAATTAAAAACAATTCACCCCCCGACAAAAAATCGGGAGGGATGAGTAAAATATTGCTTTTATATTTTGCGTATACTCCACCACGGTATTATACATAGTATATTATACATTAAATTTATTGGATTTTAAAGTTTAGAACTAAACAAAATTAAGAGTCAATTTTTGTACAAATTGACAATAAATGTTCGAAACACAAAGCGGCGGGATATGCCCGCCGCTTGAATTTAACTAAAAACCGTTTAAACTTACAAATATGTTAAATCTTGGTAACGCTTTGAATCACGTCCTCGCTGATCCCCAATTTGCGCATATTCTCAATTATTCTTTGCTCACTTTGACGCATCCCTTGCTGCACTCCTTGCTGCATTCCTTGACGCATTCCTTGCTCGTAATACGTCTCTTTGATCGTTGCTTCGTCATGCGCAGCCATTTCCCGCGCAAGAGCCTCCATTTGAATTCTTTCGTCGGCGCTCAGATGTTTTATCACCGACACCGCCTTGTTCAGTTTTTTATCGTTATAGGTCTCAAGCATTTCCGCATCCTCCTCACTTTTTATATTAAGAAATTTTATCCATCTTGACAGCCTTGACATATCTTTCCCATTTCCGACTTTTCGAAGTTCCAGAAAGTCAAATCTTATATGATTTGTCATCACTTCGCCGCGCTTTTGCTCTGTCAGTAAAAACGTCGAATGATAGTCGTCGCTGTCAAACATATTAAAGTCCAATATATTGATCGAATAAGTCGGCATCAGATTTGAATAAGAGTCGCCCTCCTGCAAGTCTTTTGAATACAGCCTACTCCAATAAAATAACGCTCTGTTTTCATAGTCTTTATATGCACTTATCTGTATTTCTATGTTTATCTTTATACCGCCGGCAGTCAGCCTTAAATCCAAGATCGACTTTTTCCGATCTGAAAAATCCGGCAGCAATTCACCATTTTCAATCTGTATATCGGATATGTCCTCAACATCTATATCTAATATGCATGATAAAAAGTCCGCAAGTATATCCGAGTTATCCTTGTCAGAAAAAATTCTTTTAAATATTATGTCAAGTTTTGGAGAAAGTATCTTCATATTACCACCTCGTGCTAATTATATCACATTATTTTGTGAATTACAAGAAAAAGTTATTGACATTTTAATAACTTTTAAGTATAATATATTTAAAGCGAGGGGGACAATATTAGTGTACTCAATCAAATTTTACAAAGACAAGAACGGAAACGAGCCAGTTATACAATATCTTTTAAAATTAAGATCTAAAAAAGACAAAGACAGCCAAATTAACCTAAATAAAATCAATGACTACATTGAAGCTTTGCATAAATACGGTACACGTGTTGGTGAACCGTATGTTAAGCATCTTGACGGTAAAATATGGGAGCTCAGACCGCTTCGCAACCGCATTTTATTTTTCGGTTTTGACGGTAATGGCTTTGTACTTTTGTCACACTTTATAAAGAAAACAAAAAAGACGCCGAAAAGAGAGATTGAAAAAGCCAAACGGCTTATGAATGATTATATTGAAAGGAGCAATAATGGTGAATAACAATATTTCATCGGTAGGAACCGATTGGGAAGATTTCAGAAAAGAGTTTTTTACTCCGGAAGAAAATGCCGCAAGTGATCTGCGAGTCGCAATTATCGGCGAGATTATAAAAGCCAGGCAGGAAAAGGGCATAAGCCAGAAAAAGCTTGAAGAATTAAGCGGAGTCAAACAGCCGGTTATCGCAAGAATGGAGAACGGAACCACCAGTCCGCAAATCGAAACCGTTTTGAAGGTCCTGGTTCCGCTCGGAAAAACTCTGGCAGTCGTGCCGATCAAAAAATAATCAAAACGAGAAACATACGGATGCCGAAATCAGCTTTCGGCATCCGTTTCTCCATTATATAATATGAATAACAAACATGATCAACCGCGCGTAGGCGCCGATCACGGCATAGCCCGCAAGGGCGCCGGTGACAAAACGGCGTATGTTGCCGGACTCTAAAATATCAAGCCGCTGGAGCAGCCAATCCAAAAACATCAAGGCAAGGAACGCGGCGATAAGGAGCAGGCTCGGAATATACAGCCATACGGTCGCAGCCGACACAAGCCAGCCGAAAAACACGCCCGTACACCGCGCGCAGACCGGAAACTGTCTGCCTTTTATGAAAAAACTGCGCTCCGGCATCTGGTGGCAGCCCGTGCGCCTGCCGATCTCCATTGCGCGGAGCCATATTCTGTCCGCCCTATCCATTGAACCGCCGTCCGCAGTCCTTACATACCCAGTAGCTGCGGTGAATTGCCTTTGGCTCGCTTCCGCAGGCGCCGCACAGAAGTCCGAGTGGACCGAACAGGATATACCCGCAGCAGCCGCTGCCAACGTTGTAGCCGCCGCCGGTAACGTCGGTCTCCTGCATGGGCTGGCAGTTATGTCCTCCGCAATGCGGGCAGCTTATTCCGGAATAGTTTGAATTATAGCCTCCGCCCACGACCTCCGCGTTATATTCGGGGATCGTCTCGGCGGTCCTGCCGCATACCGGGCAGACGTTTGAGCCTTGCATATCGGCTCCGCAATACTTACAATACATATTTTTCTCCTTTGGCAACAGCGATCACTTTAGTTTATTTCGCTTATATCATACGGCGTGGTCTGGTACACAAAATAATTGAGCCAGTTGGAATACAGCAAATTCGCGTGCGCTCTCCACGTGTTAAGCGGCATTTGTGTCGGGTCGTCGTTTTCAAAATAATTCTTAGGCAGTTTTGTGTCAAGTCCACGCTCCTTATCGCGGAAGTACTCGTTCGCAAGAGTGATATTGTCATACTCCGAGTGACCGGTCACAAAGAACCGGCGCTCGCTCTTGTCCGTAATGATATATACCCCCGCTTCATCGGACTTTGACAAGATCTCAAGCTCAGGAACCTTATTAATATCCTCCTCGCGGACCTCTGTATGACGGGAATGGGGCGCGAAAAACTTATCGTCAAATCCGCGCAGCAGGATCTTGTGCTTCTTTTCCGGCACAACATAATGCTCAAAAACGCCGAACAGCTTGGGGGTTATGTCATGCTTCGGAACGCCGTAATGGTAATACAGCGCCGCCTGCGCGCCCCAGCATATATGAAAGGTCGAGGTCACGCTGCTCTTTGACCACTCCATGATCTCGCACAGCTCGTCCCAATAATCAACTTCCTCGAAAGGCATCTGCTCGACCGGCGCGCCGGTGATTATCATACCGTCAAACTTTCGGTTTTTATAAGCGTCAAACGTTTCATAAAACGTGTTCAGGTGGCTTTTTGGGGTGTTGTGCGGAACGTAGCTTTTGGTCCGCATCAGACTGATGTTGATTTGAAGCGGCGTGTTGCCCAGCATACGCATGAGCTGCGTCTCGGTGTCTATTTTGGTGGGCATCAGGTTCAGTATGAGTATCTCAAGCGGACGTATCTCCTGAGTTATCGCCCGCGTTTCTGTCATAACAAATATATTCTCGTTATTAAGTATATCAGTCGCCGGTAAATCGTTAGCGATTTTTATAGGCATTTAAATCACCTCGGTTATCAATATAAGCAAATGAACGCTCTGCCGTCAATTCCGCCTTTTGGCGTTTGTCGCGGATCTTTTTGCCGAGCGGCACGATTATCCCGTAATTGACATTCATCGGCTGGAAATCGGACACACCGCCGTTTGACACGTATTGCGCAAGCGCGCCGATTGCCGTTTCAGCCGAAAACGGTTCAGGATCACCGCCCAAAATCCGCTCCGCCGCGTATATTCCGGCAAGCAAACCGCTTGACGCGGACTCCACATAGCCCTCAACGCCGGTTATCTGACCGGCAAAGTATACCTTTGGAAAAGCTTTCAGCGAGTAGGTGCTGTCAAGCAGCGTCGGGGAATTGATATAGGTGTTGCGGTGCATCACGCCGTATCTTACGAACTCGGCATTCTCAAGACCGGGGATCATGCCGAACACCCGCTTCTGCTCGCCAAACTTTAAATGAGTCTGAAAACCTACTATATTATACATACTGCTCTCCGCGTTGTCCTGCCTGAGCTGGACAACCGCGTAGTAACGCTCTCCGGTAATCGGATTGTCGAGTCCGACAGGCTTAAGCGGACCGTAACGCATAGTATCCTCGCCGCGGTTTGCCATGACCTCAATAGGCATACAGCCCTCAAACACCCTGCCGCCCGTCTCAAACCCGTGAAGCTCGGCAGTCTCGGCTGAGATGAGCGCGCGGTAAAAGTTCATATACTCGTCCTTGTTCATCGGGCAATTGATATAATCCGCGCCGCCTTTTCCGTAGCGCGCTGCCCTGAACGCTTTTGTCATATCCAGGCTGTCATAGCTCACGATAGGCGCCGCCGCATCGAAAAAGTGCAGGTGATCCTGCCTGACAAGCCGTGAGATCTCATCCGCCAGCTTGTCCGACACAAGCGGTCCCGCAGCGATTATCGTATACTCATCCGTATTTATCTCGCTGATTTCGCCAAGTTTGACGTCTATAAGCGGATGAGCGGTTATTCTTTCGGTGATCATCCGCGAAAATTCGTCTCTGTCAACCGCCAGAGCGCCGCCGGCGGGGACCTTGCAGGCGTCCGCGCACTCCATTATCAGAGAGCCGAGCCGACGCATCTCCTCTTTGAGCAGTCCGACTGCGTTGTAGATCCCGTCCGCCCGCAGCGAATTGCTGCACACAAGCTCGGCAAAGTCCGGATTGTGATGGGCGGGCGAGTATTTTTCGGGCTTCATTTCGCAGAGCGTCACCCTTATGCCCCTTTGCGCCGCCTGCCATGCCGCCTCGCAGCCCGCAAGACCGGCGCCGATAATCTTCAAATTCATATTTATCACTGTTTTTTCTTCGGTTTGGACTCCGGTTTTCTGACATAGCCGCAATCCTGATTATAGCAAACATAATTGATCGGTCCTCTGCGGAACATTCGCTTTTTCATCAGCACGCCGCCGCCCGTCACCATGACGACCTTGCCCGATATATACGTGCCGATCTCGTCGAGATTGACCTCGACGAGATCGGCA
>CANQKP010000082.1 GCA_947624495.1 uncultured Monoglobus sp.
ATCCTATAAAGGAAAATTTATCAAGAGCTTTTTGTTAAAAAACATACAATCTTTAATAATATTTATTGAGACGAAGCGAAAAATTTTATAAATTTACTTTATGTTCACAAATCATTAAAGATATTTTAAAAAATACATTGTATCCTTTAGAAAAACTCACAAGGAGGCATTATATGAATATCAAAAAAATATCAGCAATTATCATTTCGGCGGGGCTTGCCGTTTCGTCCTCGGTTTATGCCGCGGACACGAATATCGGCGCACCGCCTCAGCCGCCCGCGGGCAGCGAAAATATAGGCGGTCAACCGCCGCAAATGCAAGGTGAACAACCGCCCGAAATGCCAAGCGGTCAACAACCGCCGCAGATGCAGGGCGAGCAGCCGCCCGAAATGCCGGACGGTCAGCAACCGCCGCAAATGAATATCGAGCTGCCGTTTACCGATGTTGCGGACGACGCGTGGTATCACGACGCGGCAGCGATGATGTACGGTATGGGTATAATAAAGGGTACATCGGATACCGAATTTTCACCCGAAAGCCCGCTGAGCGCCGCAGAGATTTTGACAATGCTCTACCGTGCGGACGGCGGCGCCGAGAGCGGCGAAATATGGTACGCGCCCGCGACTGAGTGGGCGTCGGCGAACAATATAATCGGAGAAAATCCCGACCTCGCGTCCGCGCCGAACGAGGATATAACGCGCGAGGATATGATGCTCGTGATATATAATTATCTTGTATATAAAAACGAACTGTCGGAAGGGCAAGCCGATTTATCCGAATTTACCGACAGTGCGGAGCTGTCCGACTATGCTCTGACCGCCGTACAGTCGCTTGTAGGAGCGGGAATAATTCAGGGTGACGACGGCACGCTTCGCCCCAAGTCAACATTAACCCGCGCGGAGGCGGCGACGATTTTGAGCCGCGTTATAAAGCCGCAGTCTCCGCCCGACGGTATGGGCGGCGCACTGGGCGGTATGGGAAGCGCACCGGGCGGCTTCGGCGGCAGCGGCGAAGTGACGCAAGGCACGGCGGCGAACACCGTTTCGGAGGACGGCAGCTTTAAAGATACGTCATACCAATCCTCGGGCGACGACGAGAACGCTCTGCGAATTGACGGGGCGGCGGTTACGCTTGACGGTATCTCGGTAGACAAGTCGGGCGGCGGGTCGTCAAATACCGAAAGCGGCGACTTCTACGGTCAGAACGCCGCGTTGCTCGCGACAAACGGCGCAAATGTTACAATAACAAATGCCGACATAAAGTCTGACGCAAAAAACGGCAACGGTGTGTTCAGCTACGGCGAGGGTACGGTCGTAAATATTTCAAATTCGACCGTAACGACCAAAAACGATAACTCGGGCGGGATACAGACCACAGGCGGCGGAACTACGAACGCGTCAAACTTAACCGTCAACACGTCGGGCAACTCGGCGGCGGCGATACGCTCGGACAGGGGCGGCGGCACGGTAACGGTTGACGGCGGAACATATACATCCGGCGGCTACAACTCGCCCGCCGTATATTCGACGGCGAATATCACCGTAAAGAACGCCGAGCTTACCGCAAATAACTCCGAAGCACTCGTAATTGAGGGCAAAAACTCAATCGCGCTCGAAAACTGTTCCGTTTCGGGAAATATGAGCGACACAAAAAGCTCAAGCTCGGATGAAAACGTGCATAATGTTATGATATACCAATCAATGTCGGGCGATGCGGACGTCGGAACATCGAGCTTTTCAATGAAAGGCGGTACTCTTACCGGCAACAACGGCGATATGATTTACGTAACCAACACGCACGCAGTTATAACAATGTCCGACGTTGCGATTGACAACAAGGACGCGGACGGATATTTTATGCGGGTGACCGGCAACAGCGCGTCGCGCGGCTGGGGCAAAGCGGGCTCCAACGGTGCGCAGGCTGAGTTTACGGCTGATAATCAGACATTAAACGGGGATATTATAGTCGATACGATTTCCTCGCTCGATATGCGCCTGACCAACAAATCCGAGTTCAGCGGAACGGTTAATATTATCGAGAACGCGCAGGGCGGCGCGGCTGTCAATGACAACGCGGTGATTACGATTGACGAAGGTTCTGTCTGGACGCTTACGGGCGACTGCACGATTACCTCGCTCGAAAACCACGGCACAATAAATTATAACGGCTATAAAATAACTCTTGCCGACGGCACGGTACTCGGCGAATAATAATTAAGCGAACGGGATACTTATAAATATCCCGTTCGCTTTTTCATACCGGCAGAGCTTTGCGTTTTTATAAATTTTTCACCTTATCAATTCTAAGATACTCCTTTATTTTTCTAAAATCTCTTATCTGTACCCTCAGCCTGCTGTGCCGTGACAAGCGGAGATGAGACGGACGTTGTTATAGATAAACGCGGCATAACGCTTAAAAATCCGCTAAAGCCTGAGTATCAAATCCGTATAACGCATAACGTCATGTTGATTTACGCGAAGTTAATAATGGAATATTTTTGACTGTATGTAGTTTTTAATATCATCCCAATTTTCAACAAAGATTCCGTTTAAGAAGCTATTATACGGATGTTGATATATTAATACTTTAGTAATTCGTTGTAAGGATAATATGTTGGCCGGTTTGTCCTCAATCATTAATTTTACATTCAAACTCGCGGCAAGAAGAGACTTATTCTTTGTATGATATACCGGCAGTTCAATATTATTTTTTTTTAGCCAAATGGTTGTAATATTGCGAAGGTTGACGCCGGAAAATTCCCTTTGTGGGTTTCTTGAGGTTATTATGCAGGATTGAATATTATTCTCGCGTAAAAAAGAGATAGTCTCACGCACTCCATGTTTTGGGGAATTTGTGTATATTTCATATCCGAAACGTTCCCAAAACATCTCATAAACTTTATCAGAAGCCCCGGGATAAATATCTTTTATATAATACCCCGCCGCATTGAACCCCACGTTATAATCTTTAAAGTAGTCTTTTCCCAATCGAATTATATCTTCTTTTATATTGTTCATGCATCCATCAATATCAAATGCTATCATAGGCTCTCCTTAAGAATATAATTAATACATGATGTTACAGCATCGCGAATATACCTTTCATGCGCACCAACTTCATGAGTTGCACAATGAGGAGACATTATAACATTTTTTAATTGTTCGAATGGATAAGCAGATGGGGTAATATTGTTTATTTTACCGGTTTTGTCCGGCTCACGGTACCAGACATCGCTTGCAAATCCCGCCAAAGTTTCTGATTTTAAAGCCTCAAATAAAGCTTTTTCGTCGCATATTTCGGCTCTTCCTACATTTACAATACGTTTGCCCTTCATATTTTGAAGCCTTTTGTGATTTATCAGACCAATAGTATCTTTGGTTTTAGGCAAACAAAGAAATATCATATCACTCTGTTTTATCAAATCGTCTGCCGTGCTGGCATATTTTACTCCTTTTGGGTAAACGGCACTTTTTCGAAAAACAATAATATTATTTGTAAATATTGACAGTTTCTGATGTATACATGAGCCTATGTGACCGTATCCCAAAATTCCTATGCGCTGATTGCGTATGCTTTCCCAATAATAATTGGATCCGTTTGAATACCAAATTCCATTGTGCATATCATTATGAAATTCAGGTATTCTGTGCAGCAAGGCGAGTGACAACGCGATAGCATGTTCGGCAATAATTTCGGCATTTGCATGTGAACAGCTTATTGAAATATTTCTTTCTTTTAATTCGCTTATTGGCAGACCATCAGTTCCTGTTTTAAACAAAAAAATTTTTTTTAAAGACGAAAAACTTGACAACTCATCTTTTGATACATGGGTTGTTATCAATACTTCTATGTTGTCATATTTGCCGGATAACTGATTATCATACAGCAAGACAGTATCTGCAACTTTTTCCAACTTTTTTATATAAATATCCCATATATAATCAGGTTTTCTAAGTTTAACCGCTACTTTCATTTTATTTTTCTCCATAATTATTTTATGATTTTTCTAGCAATGATACCGGTAAAAATGGTAATCATTATCACTCCTATAATTTGCTCTAATGTGTCAAAATGCGGTAATATTGTCAGGTATTCCATTGTTTCGACGTTAAAAAAACGAGTTATAGAAGTGCTTAAAGAAGTTACAATTCCGTTGGGAATTCCCATTGTTTTACACAGATAGGGCGAATATATACCTGCAAATAAAACTATTATTGCAAGCGAAGTTATCAGACAATTTGAAATTCGTACGCCCCAGCCAAACATAGTTCCTAAAACGGTGCGTTGGATAAAATAACCTACTTTTTTTGCAACATTGTCCTTCGACCTTAAAAGATTGATTTCGTTATTTATCGTACGTAAATACACCAGGCATGTATCCAGTTCTTGATACCTACATTCGTATTCATATTGCCCGAATGCGGCTATAACTAATTTTTTTTGATACTTTAGTTCCGCTTCTCTTACAGAAAAGTTTTCGATTCTTGCACGAGATTTACGTGATTGCAATACTTTCATAAAAGAATCAAAATCATGCTTACTTTCTATTGAAAGTCTATCCAATAATGCGCCGCCTGATAACTGAAGATCATCAAATAATAGATTAACATGCAATAATCCGACACGACAATCATGAAATTTTATTTCTTTTATGCTTTTTACATTTCTTATATTTATTGTTTCAATAGTGCTTCCACCGGTAATTTTTATAAGTTCATGTACTCCCCCTGTTCGTATAGACAGCGTATCTATCTTAGAATTATCAGCTTCTAAACAATTAAAGTTGCTGTTTGCAATATCGGCAGTGTCAATTATCGAATCTTTAAAAACAACAGATATGTTATCACATTTAAAAAATTTAATTGATTTAATGTTGCAATTTTCAAATACTATCCTACGAACACGGCTGTCATTCTCGTTCTTTACTTGTATATTATCAAATATACCGCCATAAAATGTTACTGTTTTTATTTCATTCTTTTCGCGCGTATCATATTGAAATATAGTATTATCAATTATTAGGCTGGGACATTGAATAAATTTTAAATCTGCTTCCACCGATTTATTGGTAAAATCATATTCTGTATTTTGATTATCCAGGCTAATCATTCTTCCTTCATTTAACATACGATCACATCCTTGCGCAGTTGCTCAAATAAGTCCAAAATTCATCATATCCGTTATCATTCGTTTTGTGCCCAAAAATATAAGAAAGAATTTCATCGCATGTTTTGTTAATGTTACTATTTCTTATAACCAGCGAAAACGGCTTTTCGTTTCTGAGCATCATAGCGATGTTATCTTCGAATTCTTGATTCATGGCGCAAATTCTTTTATTGATTTCCTCTTTATCAATATCCCGCAGAATTATACGATTTTTTAGAACTTCCCGAGTTTCCCAAAGCTGTATATGACAAAGATTGGCATTTATGCCATATTGTTTTTCAAATGACGGCATATTCTTCTTTAACATATAATAATTTTCTA
This sequence comes from uncultured Monoglobus sp., assembly GCA_947624495.1. Lineage (GTDB taxonomy): Bacteria > Bacillota > Clostridia > Monoglobales > Monoglobaceae > Monoglobus. The sequence goes on from CANQKP010000082.1 coordinate 5,488, forward strand.
TTCTCCCTATATGAATAACAGGTGTTTTTCCGCCGGAAAAACAGTCGAATAATGTATCCTTTGCAATACCATAATACCTTCCATATCGTGAATGATATTGGAGAAAATCATCTTTTTTGGCTTTTTCTAGGAATTCCTCCTCAGAGACGTTGAAATACGTATCCTTTAGTTTATCATTGCATCCCACTGATCTGTATTTTTTAAACGGAATTATCCTTTTATCTATTTCGCACAATTTACTTGTTATAGTATCCTTGCCGCTTGCCGGCATTCCGGAAAGCACTATTATTGATTTATCCACTTTATTATCTCCTCAAGCGAATCATTAAGATTTACATCATAATCATTTACAAAAAGATAGGCTCCGTATTTTTCGTCAGGCTCTATTCCTTCAACAGAATCAGCGTACCAATCCCAGTGTTCTATTTTATACTGATCACGTTTTGCGCCGCGATTTATAATACTTTTTTTCTCGGTATCAATATTATGTTTTATCCAGATAAATTTAACATCTATATCATCTTTTATTTTTACGTCTTTCTTTATTTCTTCCCATTTTTTTATGTCTCTTATTTGGGAAATGAATGGTATGGTCAATACCACATTACTGCCATTTTCCAATATCTCACGGCACAATTTAAAGGTTGTTCTATACTCCATGGGCAAAATATCGTTCGTGTATTGTTCTGATTCTCTGTCCCCTTCGAATGAACCCAACTTTATAAGTAAATAATCCGTAAATTCACGAGTCACTGTATCTTTATCAATATATGTATATTTTATATTTTTTGCTAACGCTGTTCCGATTGTTGTTTTACCAGCTCCTGCGCAGCCGGTAATTATAATTAATTTTTTCTTCTGCTGAACTTGGTTATTTTGTTTTTTCCTTTCCCAAAATGCCATATTGCCTCTCCTTCGTATAAAATTACTTTCATTCATTTCTGTTCTATATTATAATATTATAGCATATTTTGACATGAAACGCAATAATAATCCTATAAATTTATGAGAACTAAATGCAGATTGACTGACTTTTTTAGGAATGCTTGACCGTCCATTCCTTTTTGTTTATAATGATAACAATAAATGACTTGAATACCTGTTGTATAACATTAATTTTAAGCCATTGATGACAAAAATTATGTGATTGTGTCGATATAATTTTTACTTAGCGCGCTAAATGTTAAGAAGGGAGATTGTTATGCAGAATAGTGAATCCGACCGTAATATTAATAATTATATATACCTATTTGAGTTGGATTCTGTCAGAAAATCGAATGAGGAATGTATAAAAGGACGAGAGGCTCTGTTTTTGGAAATAATGAATGGGAACATCGTTGTTTTGTCCTATAATCAGGTTAGTTCTCTTATAATTAATGATAGATTTGTTGGATATATGGCAGGAAAAACAGACCAAAAATCCCATTCTTTCCTTGTGCGGCGAAGGCAGAATCTGCGTTTCTAAATTCAGGAATCAATCGATAATAGAATATATAACCAACTCAATGAAACCGAATGGTCCGTTTTTTATCTTTTCGAGCCTCTATTTTTTAAATAATTTGCAAGATAATGATCCTATTTTTTCGCTAATGAATGATGTATTGCATAATGTGATAAATATGCCGAAAGAAAAGGAAATAGCAGAGCAATACCATTATGATCTCAAGCAAGCGAAAATGATAAAAGATTATATGGAAACAATGCAGGATTTTCAGAGGAAAATAAAACATATAGAAGAATTTAAAGGGGAACAGCAGCCTTTGGAATTTTACATAAAAACAGTGAAAAACTGCGTTAGAGAGCATTTGAGCGAAAGGGGTTCTTCTGAAATTTTTAAATTGGCAGATACATATTTGGACGAGGCGCTCGAAAACTGCAGTAAGCAAACGCGTTCGTCTATACAGAAATATCTTACGGACATGTCTGATAATGTACCGGAAGCCGTGCGCTTTGCAAGAGCAATTTTAGATATAAGTTATAATTACCAAGTGGAAAGAAGTATAAAAGACATTACTATAACGCATGATTTATCAAATTCGCGAAAAGTTTCGGAAACGGTATATGAATATTACAATGAACATGATTTTGAAGTCGCTGACAGGCAGTGTTCCTTACCTGTTCACCACAAAATATTGCACTGGAATGCTCTTTCACAGTTCTGTAAGGGGTTGTCCGCGCGCGATGTCGAGAGTAAATATACGTGGAACAGACATCTGTTATCGGTCATATGGAAGAAGATAAGCACTTCGGTACTGGTATTGATTCTCATAGCGGCCATACTGTTCTCATCGTCAGTAACAGATGCCCTGTATCCGTTTCTGGTAACATCTGGTTGGATAAATATAGTTGCCGTATTGATCACTGCTCTTACATATATCTTATTGGAGGCGGTTAATTATTGTTTTCCGACAAGCATTATAAATGGCGGCATTTCGATTTGGAATAATATAAGAATGATAATGACATATAAAAAATATAAAAAAGGAAGATGCTATTATATATTCTCAAGTTTACGTGAATATATAATAGCAAGAAAGGAGAGGAAATAAATGCGCAACGATTACTTAAACCTCATTAAAATGCATCCTGAGATGTTTATTAATTCAGATAATGAATCTTCCGTAAAAGTATTGACAGATTTAAATGATATTAAATATGTTGAAAATTTGCTGAATATTAGTATAGGAATTGTATACTCGGATCAATATATATGCGTTTTACGTGACGCAGTTATTTTCCCGAACGGCGAATATGGAACGTATATAAGAATCATGCATACAGATGCGGGCGGCGGTGTTGTGCTTATACCTATGTGTGATGAAAAGATTCTTTTTGTTCGGCACTATCGTCATGCTTTGAGGAAATACTTGTGGGAACTGCCCAGAGGATTCGCTGAAGACAATATGTCAATAGAGGAAAATTCTGCAAAGGAACTTTATGAAGAAACAGGTTTAAAATTCACAAGCTATAAAATCCTGGGTAAAATAGCGTCCGATTCGGGGCTTATGTCAACAGAACCCTATATAGTATTATTAAATATCAAAGATGACCATGCTTTCATAAAAGATTTAAATGAGGGAATATCCGATTTGAAGTGGCTTAGCAAAAGCGAGATTACACAAATGATTATAAATCACGAAATATATGACAGTTTCACTCTTGCTGCATTGATGCTAAGCTATTCAATGAATAATACCAATATTTAAATTAGTGTGACATATATCATTTAACCGTTAAGTGAAATTATGTCTTTTTGAAAATTATTAACATATATTCATGTGATTATATTGCCCTTAATGAGTTAAAACAAATAAACTGTCACATTATCAGTTATCCTGACACACGATTTATATAAAAAGTTATAGTATATAATTAAATCATAAAATGGTTATGGTAAAAGTGGTTAAGATAAAATGGTTTTGAGAATGTTCTATCCGAGGGGATAGTGCGTTCCGACCACGTTATTTAAGCAAAATAAATAATTTAAGAAAACAAAATGCGTTTGAGATTTCATCTCGGACGCATTTTTTAAGGAATTCTACCAGACGAAGGTTCGGTATGGACTCTTACGGGCGACTGCACGATCACCTCTCTCGAAAACCACGGCACAATAAATTATAACGGCTATAAAATAACTCTTGCCGACGGCACGGTACTCGGCGAATAATAATTAAGCGAACGGGATACTTATAAATATCCCGTTCGCTTTTTCATATCGGCAGAGCTTTGCGTCTTTATAAATTTTTTCGGCGGTTCAGGCTTTTTTATTATCCTTACTGTCCTTTTCGCTGTCGCGCAGGGGGCGTTTAGCCGAGCGGGTTCTCAAATCGTACTCCCCGCGTTCAAAATTGCTCCAAAAATCCTCGGCAAACTCGGTCTCCTGCCG
>CANQKP010000083.1 GCA_947624495.1 uncultured Monoglobus sp.
CATTAAGGCTCCAGCCGAGGAATGTGTAGTTTTCAAGCGTCGGCTCGGTAGCAGTAATATCTATTGGAGTTCCTTCTTCATAACTCTTATAATCCGGTGCCGGTGTGTTCTGAACTTCTTTATCCCCTGCGGCTGACGGCTTATTCATATTGTAACTGTACTGAGAGTAGTCGGGTACGCGCGTCGCTTCGGGGCTGGGATCTTCATAAGTATCAGCAGCCCACAGTGCGTAAACCGTAACCGTATGCGTATCGTTATCGGTCAATACAATATTATCGATCTTGTAGTCGAGCTCCGCCGCCGTTGTGATCGGTTCATGAGGCTGCGCGCTCCAGCCAAGGAATATCGCGTCGTCTCTCTTAAGTGTTACATCCTTGTCAAGCGTTACAACATCGCCCGCAAAGCGATCCGTCACATCAGCGGGTGGCGTAGGTTCTGCGTTCGCGCCGTTGCCGTCATAATGCAATGTAACTTTCGTCTTTGCAGTCCACTGCGCCTCAAGAACGAGACCGGTCGCAGGAACAGTAACACCTGTTTGACCCGCGGTGTATGTCTCGCTGCCGCCCTTAACCATCCATTTTTCAAACGTGTGCGCATCTCTGAGCGGAATATTGTCCGCAAGATCCGCTGTACCGCTTGTAACTGTCTGATCGGCGGGCATACCCGACGCTTTGTCTGGCTCACCTTCCGGTACATTCGGCAGATAGATGATCTGGCTGAAGTCCGGAACATTGTCGTTGTTTGAATCAACTGCCCATACCGCGTACAGCGTCATGGTATCATTGGCATCCAAATCCGTATTGGTTTTGGAGTTAACCCTAATAACAGCATTGTGTCCGGGAACGTAGTCATCCATATCATTAGGCGCTGATGTTGCCGGAACATCGGACTTAATCATCGACCATCCGGCAAAGATATAAGTCTTGCCTTCCTTTTCATATGTCTTGACTGTACTGTCCATAATCGTGGCAAGTGCTTTTGAAGTAGCTTCCTGAGCATAGACAGTCGGATCGTTTGGAATATCTCCGGTCGCACCATTCAAGTCATACTTCACATAATACTGCAGAGCATTCTTTGCCCAAACCGCATACAGCTTATCAAGTTTTGTGGCCTTTGTAAATCTATCGCCCGCCTGATACAGTTTTGCTCCGAGAGCCGGCGCACTTGGGTTATAACTATCTGAATCGCTCCAGCCCAAGAAATGGTAACCGCTGTCGGTTTTGCCTTCAATACTGAGCTTTGGTTCCTCCTCGTTGGCACGTATAACAGTTACATTCTCACCGCTCTTATATTCTGTCGAATCATAAGGTATATTGCTTGCCGTAACTGTCTGTTCCTTAAGATCTGAAGGTATATTCGGCAGATACTGAACCTGATATACGTCCGGAACATCATCAGGCGTCATTGTAGCGCCAGGACCGGCATCCGGTCCCGGTGTAGGACCGTATTCATCCTTCGACCATACGCCGTAAACCGTTACGCCCGGTTCTTTCATGTCTATCTCTTCAATCAGTGTAATACCGCTTAAGTCATCCACAACGCCGTTGCTATCAACACCAACATCTGTCGCAGACCAGCCGAGGAACACATGACCCTCCCAAGTAAATGGGTTACCTTCAAGCTCCTGCAAGCCTTTCAGAGGCGCCTTTACACCACTTGCATACTTTGTTGTATTATCAACGATTGAACCTTTCTCCGGTATATTGGTGTCATATGTTATATTGTAAAGAGGCACATTGCTCCATACGGCATAAAGTATCATGCCGTTCGGATATTTATCCTCCATTTCGACTTTTGCGCCGGGCGCAAGTATTTTATCCGGTTTTGTATTTTCATTTGTTTGTTCTGTCAAACTCCAACCGATAAACGTATGTTCGTCATCCCATTTAACATCATCGGGCATTGCCTGAACAACAACCTTATCGCCGAGCGAGTAGGCGTTTGTGTCAACCGGTACACTGCCGGTTATATGACCTGTTCCAAGTCCTGCGTTATAGAATACCTGCTTGTAGTCGGGCTTGCCGTCTTTGTTGGTATCCTTTGCCCACAGAGCATAGACCTTTTCATCTTTACCGCTGATCTTCAAACCGGTTATAATGCCGGCGCTTTGCTCCGCGGTATAACTTGTCACAGGTTCTTTCACATATTTTGTCCAACCGACAAATGTGTAGCCTTCGGCTGTGAGATTTCCTGTGTTGCCGCCCAGCTCAACATATGTTCCGTCAAGGAGTTCTGTCTTTTCTTCGGGAACATTGCCGTCATGACTGATTGCATCACTCGGATAGTTCGCGTTATAAGTCACACTGTACTTTGTGACGCTCTCCCACTGAGCTGTGAGGACGTCAAGCTTACCGGACTTGGTGAAGTTGTCGCCCGCGTGCTTAAGTGTCTCTTCTTCATTCAGCTTCCAGCCTTTGAATATATGGTCCGCATCCCATGTGGGATCGCTGCCGTTTGAGCCGCTCTGGACATATACGGTATCGCCGAGCTTATGCTCGTGACCGTCATACGGCATATTTTTGGCGTTTTCTGCGGCATCGCCCGGATCGTACCTAACCTGATACATATCCGGTATTCCGTCGGGCGTGGCTGTCGGTGTGGGATCATCGGCATTGCCGTCCTTAAACTCATCCTTAGCCCAAACCGCAATCACCTCAACGTCATTATTGGTGATCTCCACATTCTGAGTCATAGCCTTGAGTACATCATCGTCAAGCACTTCAAGCACGATCGGTGTGTCGTCTGACTCATCACGAACTTTCTTAATCACATCTTGGTTTGTAGCATTAACTTCGATCCAGCCCGCGAACGCGCCGATATTTCTCTTTTGGGTAACTTCATCCCATTTCTGCTCAAGATCATCCGAATACTTGGGCTTATCGACAAGCGTGCGTATTCCGGGCGCATAGGGACCGTCAACGTGTTTCTGGGCGTCCTCTCCGTCCTTTTTATCGTTCATATTATAGGTCAGGTGGTAGATCGCGTTCTTCGCCCATACGGCATAGAGTACAACTCCGCCGGAATTTGGATATTTATGTCCTTCACCGAAGTCAATTTCATCGCCCATTTTGAACGCTGAGCCGGGAGACAGGATACTTTCTGTTCCTACTCCTTGATCTTTTTTCGCTTGATCCAGCGTCTGCTCTACGAGGCTCCAGCCCTGGAAGGTATACTCGGACTCGCTGTCGCTCCATGTGAACTTTGTCAGATCCGGAGCCTTAACGATAACCTCTTCCCCGTTCTCATATTCTTTGCCATCCTCCGGCAGACCGGTAAGATCTTTTGTATCGCCCGCCGCCGAATCGTCAGCCGGTCCAACATTATATGTGACCTGCTTATAATCGGGCTTGCCGTCTTTGTTGGTATCCTTTGCCCATACCGCGTAAACGGTTATGTCTTTAGGTTCTTCCGCATTAAAGGTAACGCTTGAAACAATTTCTGCATTCTGTTCGCCCGTGTAGTTCGTAACAGAACCGGCTTTTGTTTCAGACCAGCCGAGGAAGGTGTAGCCGGCAGCCGCGAGACTTCCTTCATTGCCCTTCAAGACTACAATGTCGCCACCCTTATGATTTGTGTCGGGAGCCGGCACTTTTCCTGTGCCTTCTCCGCTGATGTCAGACGGATAGTTCGCATCATATGTAAGCTTGTAAATATCGGTTACCGCCGCCCACTGGGCTGTGAGGACGTCAAGCTTACCGGACTTGGGGAAGTATGTTCCGGGCTGCAGCAGCGGACTTGCGGTGTCGTTCAGTTTCCAGCCCAGGAAGGTGTAACCTTCAAGTTTAGGTATCTCTTTCTTAACGTCAACAGTCACACCAATACTGTAATTTTCATAATCCGTCGGCATACCTTCGACATTACCGGAAGCGCCTTCGGGCTTGCCTTCAACATACTTTACCTGATATATATCGGCTACATCGTCCGGCGCAAAGGTCGGATTCGGATTATATTCATCCGGCTCAGGCGTCGGTCCATATACATCCTCTGCCCATGCTGCGTAAACCGTGGTATTATCTTTGATATCCACAGTGTCGCCGATCTTCTTTATATTTGCGTAATCGTCAGCCAAAAGCTCTTTTCCGCTGCCGAACACTATAGGTGTACCGTCTCCGCTGTCGTCGGTGCGGACAATGGATTTATCACCCGCTTCAACCCAGCCGAGGAATACGTGTTCATGCGCCTCGATAGCATCCTGTAAATCTCCTTGTGACGGATCCGCAAGTTTGACGCTATCGCCGGATACGTAATTTTTGGGATCTTTGTATGTGCCGGGTGTTGGCTGATCTACTTCATGTCCGACAAAGTCATTGTTGCCGTGATAGGTCAGACTGTAATATGTTATAGGCTCCCATACCGCATAGAGCGTATCAAGCTGACCGTTCTTGGTAAACTGATCGGAAGTTGTGAGCAGCTTATCCCCCTCATCAAATTTATTATCATTCAGCAACCAACCCTTAAAGGTATAGCCGTCCATTGAGGGAGCGCCGGCGCTGTCAGCAATTATGCCGACAATACTGCCAACTTCATACCTATTATAATCTGCTGGTATGTTTTTGGGTTGAGGCGTCGTCTGTCCTTCGGGTATCTCCAAGCTGCTCAGGTTCGCGTCATAGCGCACCTGATATACATCCGGAACTTTGTCCGGAATCGGGCTTGTTCCGGGATCAGAGCCTTCCGGATCGGGTGTCGGGGTCGGTCCGAATGTATCCTCGGACCAAACCGCGTATACATCCTTATTATCGTTCATGGTAATGGTGGAGATTATCGTCGGGAATGTTTCATCCGCGCCGAGAACCGGACCATACAGTTCTTTGAGCTTACCGTCGGAAGTTGTCGGTTTTTCGGTTGTCCAGCCAACAAATATACCGGTCTTGTCGTCTTTACTATATGTAAAGTTATTTGTATAATCGCCCTGTTCGCCGTTCTTTTCAAGCTCTATAATCGTGCCGGGTGCGATCTCGGACTGAGTTGCCGTGCCGCTTGTTCCCGAATTTTCCCAACCGAGTCTGTCTGCTTCGTCCTTCATTGATGTAATCGTGCCGCCGTTGGCATTATAGGTCAAAGTCTTATTAGTGTTCAGCGCCCATACCGCGTAGAGTATATCGGTAAAGCCGTGTTTGGTGAAATTGTTGCCCGGCTTATAGATAACGGGGTTCTTGTTGCTTATAATAGTCTCATTCAGGGTCCAGCCGACAAATACATAGCCGCTAAGAATTGGCTGCTGGGTTTCATTGATAGTTACGTCCGTGCCGATCTCAGTATATTTCTTATCTTCGGGCTTGCCGCTTGGAATTTCACCTTCCACAGAACCAACAGGCTGTTTTGCTTTACCATCGTCCGCGCCTTCCGGATAGAAGCCATAGTCATACCAAACCTCATACGCATCCGCGCCCGAATTAACGCCCGGATTGGTATCTTTTGCCCATACCGCGTAAACCGTAGTGCCGCCCGGCTCTATGGTAACGCTATCTGTCGCTTTTATAAGCTCAACGCTGTCGAGCGGATGCTCCTTTGTGCCATACTCGGTAACGTTATTCGCGTTTTTGTCAAGCGTCCAGCCGACAAGGATCCACTTTGTTGCGCCTTCATCGGCTTTGGTGACTGTTGCTTCGTCCTTACTCAAATCGCCGTTGGGAGCATCGGTGTCAAATTTAACACTATCACCGACTTTGTGAACCACTTTCTGATTATCGGTTTTACCCTCACCGTATTTCGGGGTGTAAGTTCCGCCGTTTAATACATAGGTCATTTCGGCAGTGTCGTCCCACTGGGCAGTAAGAACCAAGCCCTCATCAGGGATAATGCTAATAGGATCACTCGGTTGATACGTATTCATATCCGAACCACTCCAACCGCTAAAGGTATGACTATCCCATGTAGGCTTATATTCAATTACAGTGTTATCGCTCGGAGCGGCTTCAACGCCGTAGGCATAATTGTTTTTAGCTGTCCACTTATTATCTCCGCCAATTGTCAGATCGCCTTTTTCGCCGGCTTCGCCCGGGAGGTAGATAACCTGCTTATAGTCGGGCGTGCCGTCATTATTGGTATCCGGCGCCCAAACCGCGTAGAGAATATACACTCCGCTTCCGGGGAGCTGTTCTTTTTTCGGCATTTGGGTTTCTTTGTCCGGCGTAATCAAATTTGCGTCTTTAAGATCACTCTCTTTGGTTACATTCTTATACTTTTCGTCCGAACTTGCAGTCCAGCCGAGGAAGGTGTAACCGTCACGCTTAAGCTCACTGCCGCCTTCCGCATCACTGAGTTTCTTGGGCGTAAACGTTTCCTCAGGCAGATATGTCTTCTCATCCTCCGGCTCGGTTCCGGAAGTCGCTCCGTTGCCGTTATATACAACACCGTATCTTTCGGGATTTCCCAGCCATACGGCGTAGAGTATATCGACCTCATCGCCCTTTTTGAATTTGCTGTTTGCTGCGTTTCCGTCTGCGCTGTACTGATACAGCTGATTACCTGTTCCCTGTACATATCCTGTGCCGTCAGGCTTGTTAAGGCTCCAGCCGAGGAACTGATAGCCCTCGCGGGTTGGAATACCCTCCGGATTCTGCTGGATCGTAACATCAGCGCCTTTAGTATGCGTTTGATTGTCGCTCGGCAGATTATTGACAGTCTCTGTGCCGGCGTTGCCGTCATAGATAACCTGATAGTAGTCGGCTGTGCCATCGCCTTTATGATTATTTCCGTTATCCGTGTCGCGCGCGCCGTAGCGATCCATTGCATAGGCGGCGTACAGGTTCATGACCGAGCTGTTGTCGTCAAGCTCCATAAGGAAGGTTCTGGGGTCAAATGTGCCATTATCATCCTTCTTGATCGACATGATAGGCTCTTTGGTCGTTACGGGATCTTCGGTACTTGTATCTATAAGCTCGTTATAAACGCTCTGGCGGGTCAAGGTCTGGTAGTTTTCATTCTTTGTCCAGCCGAGGAAGATCGCGTACTCAAGCTTCGGTTCGGGCGTCGCGAGAACGTTCACTTGATCCTTTTTGATAGCATAGCGCTTAAAATTGCCGTCAGCATCCTTATCCTCCGGCACGGCTTTGCCGTCACTCTCTTCTTTCGCTTTGCCTCCGTTGGCGTGGTAGCGCACTTCCGCCATATCCGGCTCCCAAACGGCATAGAGGTGAGTGATACCCTTGGGCTTTCTGAACCAGTATTTGTTAAGGTCTGTGGTATATTCCTGGCTTTCCGAGCCATTGATCGTACCGTTGGCGTTTAATTCAACATCTTTAAAATCCTGCGAGGGGCTAAAGAGGTAGACTTTGGTTCCATCTTCCTTTTGATAATACGTCGCGCCGTTCTCGTCTGTATCAAGCTTACTTGCCTTGGTGTAATCAAAGTTTTCATCAAAGCTCCAGCCTAAGAACTTGTAACCCTTAAGGGTCGGGATGCGCGTGTCCTTATCGTAGGGCAGCACGGGAACGCCCGCCGCGCCCTGCGCCATACCGCCGCTGGTATATGAATGACTATCAACCGGGATATGCTCGGCTGTGAGCTGGTTGCCCTCCGCGTCTTTTGCATCCTCAGGCTCGTTGCCGTGGTACATGACCTGCATAGCGTCCGGAACGCCGTCGGTATTTCCGTCCTCGCCATATATCGCATAAACGTCATACATAGCTTTGTCCGTGACGTTCTTTATTCTGTCGCTCATCGTCGGAATATAGAACGACTCTTCGTGACCGGGCGTTTTGTCTGCACCCTTCGCAAGGTCATAAACGACCCATTTGTCGTCTGTACCCTTTCTGACATAGTTGCCATTCGCGTCAAGATAGCCGTCATACATGAATTGGTAATCTTCGGGGTTGTATGTTGACGCGGGCGGGTATACTTTCGGATCGCTTGTGGGTTCTTTTTCGGGCTTCAGCAGTCCGGGCAAAAGGCTCCAGCCGCCGAGGAAGGCAAGCGGAACTTGTTCTTTTGTGTCAAGCCCAGTGTCCGCAAACACAACATTAGGAATAGCTGTTGCCTTCGGCTTAACATCTTTGTTAAGCATATAGCTGCCCTCGGCGTCAGCAGTGATATACTCTCTGTACGCCCTGTTGTCGTCTGTGAACTCCGCGCCTCTAAGGTCGCGGTTGTCGGGACCGTATTTAACACCGCCGCTTTCCCATGTGCCGCCGTTCATGTTATAGAACAGCGTGGTCGTGCTGTAGTCCGGAATACCGTCGTTGTCGTTATCCTCCGCCCAGAGCGCGAACATGGTTACGTCTTCATCACCCATTTGCTTTGTTGCAAATTCTTCCGTCTTGACCGAATAAGTGCCGGTTGCTGCGTCATAATCATAGAGATCGGAGAACGGAACAAATTCAAGCTGGTCAAGTCCCATTTTAGTAAGTGCATCGTTCGCCTTTTGAATATCGCTCGTCGGATCGGAGTCATGATTCTTAAGTATAAGATTTTCGGTTATAAGTTCGTGGAACTGCTCTGTCCATTGCGCGGAGCTTTCCAAATACTCAACCGAAAGCGGGCTGTGAACGCCTGTTTCTTCATTAATATTATTACCGCGCATAACAAGCCAGCCGGCGAACGCGTACATCTTGCTGCCGTTGCGCTTTATGAATTCCATTGGGTTGTCGCCCATAACCGGGAAGTTGTAGCCCTTGACGAACGAGTTGTAAGTGTCCTCATCGCCTTGGCTGTTGTGCTGACCCTGCTGCTCCGCCTTGTATACCGGAACTTTGCCGAGTACGGAGTCGCCCTCACCGCCTCCGGCGTTATAGAACACCTCGTGGAACACATCAATCGAAACCTTATGGTAATCTTTTGTTACATTCTTCTTATCTACTTCTTTTGCTTCGGGCATATATGTAACCGTGAATGTTGCTGTTCCGTTACCCTTGATATTGTAAAGGTCGATCTTGTATGGTAAGTTTGCATTAGTTGAGGTTCTATCAACATCATCGCCCTCTGTGTACGGAACCTGAGTCTGGACCGGCTCGGAAAGCCTTGCGTCCTCCGACCACCACTCGTTGTTGATTATTTTATAGTCCGGTTCGGAAGGTTCCGCTATAGGTGCAGGAGCCGCGATCGTCCTTGCCGAGTACGGCACGTCCGCAATATGCGCCTTTGCGCCAAGGGAAGCCGCCGAAATGACTTCGGAAGCCTGCGCTCCTTCTACGTTGTACTGTATATCGATAAAGTACAGCTTAAGACCTGTGCT
>CANQKP010000084.1 GCA_947624495.1 uncultured Monoglobus sp.
TATTTTGTGTCCTGAAACAGGTTTGTAAACACGCTGTCTTTGACGTTTCGCTTAACAATCTTTTTGTTGTCCAAGGGTATCACTTCCTATATGTTTATTATACCGCAAATTTATATGTTAGTCAATATTTATTTGGTCTTGATGACCGCAAAAGCTTTTGCTGCAGCAGGGGATCCTATTTTCTACGTTCCAAAGGACGCGCGGACAAGCGGCATTTTCGCACTGTTTAACCGCGCGTAGTCCCTGTTTGCTAATCACTATTTACTACGTTCATACTGTAAAGATTATAATAAATTCCCTTTTTGGCTAAAAGCTCGGCGTGCGTACCCTGCTCCTCAATGCCGTTGTCGGTCAGCACAAGTATCAGGTCGGCGTTTCGTATGGTGGTCAGGCGGTGGGCAATCGTGAACACCGTCCTGCCCTTTGCCAATTCTTCAAGCGACGCCTGCACGAGCCTTTCGCTCTCGTTGTCAAGAGCCGAGGTCGCCTCGTCCAGAATGATAACCGGCGGGTTTTTCAGGAACACCCGCGCGATGCTCAATCGCTGCTTCTGACCGCCGGACAGCTTTACGCCTCTCTCGCCCACATAGGTGTTGTAGCCTCTGGGCAGCACGGATATAAACTCGTGTGCACCGGCGCGTTTCGCCGCCTCAATAACGGCTTCACGTGAAGCGCCGGGCATACCGTATTCGATATTTTCAAAGACAGTGCCGGAAAACAAGTACACATCCTGCTGCACTACGCCAATGGAGCCGCGCAGCGATTTTAGCGTCACGTTCCGTATGTCGTGACCGTCAAGAAGGATCCTGCCCGCCGTCACATCGTAAAACCTTGGAATAAGGCTGCACAGCGTGGTCTTTCCGCTGCCCGAAGGACCCACGAGAGCGACCTTTTCACCCTTTTTGACGTCGAGGTCAATGCCCGTAAGCACGTTTGTGTCATCATCGTGGTAGTGAAAGCTCACGTTTTCAAATCGTATGTTTCCGCTGACGCCGGAGAGCGTTTCGGCATCGGGCGCGTCGGTGATATCCACAGGCGCGTCCATGATCTCCAAAAACCGCTCAATGCCGGTCATGCCGCGCTGGAACTGCTCGGTGAACTGAATAATAGTCTGAATGGTGGTAAGCAGAGTGCTTACATAAAGTAAATACGCTGCAAAGTCCGCGGCGTTGATCTTGCCGTGCATCAAAAACAGAGCGCCGGCAACGATCACGATCAGGTACATAATTCCCTGAAAAAACCGGTTTGACGTTTGAAATCCCGCCATGTAGAAATAACCCTCTTTTTTTGTGTCGAGGAATTTTTCATTTCCTTGCTCAAACTTCTCCGCTTCGATGTCCTCGTTGGTGAATGATTTCACCACTCTTATTCCGAGCAGCGAGTCCTCGACCTGAGAGTTTATTTCGCCGATCTGGTTGCGCTGGCGCTTAAACGCCAGTCTCATGCGGATGTTAAAGAATTTCACGAAAAACAGGACAAGCGGCAGCGCCGCGAAGATTATCACCGTCAGAGGAATGTTTATGCCGCACAGGATAGCAAATGACGCCGTTATCTTAAGTCCGCATATAAAAAACTCCTCCGGACAGTGGTGGGCAAACTCGGTTATGTCAAACAGATCCGAGGTAATTCTCGCCATGATCTGACCGACCTTGTGTTCGGTATAGTAGGAGTGGGACAGCCGCTCCAGATGATCAAACAGGTCCCGGCGCATATCCGTTTCCATTCTCGCGCCCATGATGTGACCGGTGTCCGCCATATAAAAATTCGCGCCCGCGTCGATCAGGCGCAAAACCAAATACAAAAATCCGATTTTAAGGATAAGCGTTATTGTCAGTGCCGACGGGTCATTTATGCCGAGGTTGCTTATGTATCTGACCATCATCGGGAACACCAGCTCGCATACTGTGGACAGCGAGGCGCAGAACAGGTCAAAAACAAGTATCCATTTGTAACGCTTAAAGTAAGGCACGAACCGCCTTATAAGATAGCTCAGCTTCATCGGCTGCTGTTTTTCGTTCATAAATATACTCCTTATTTTTGCGAAAGCGTGTTTTTAAGCTCGTCAAGCAACACAATGTGATTTGCTTTTTTCGTCGCCTCTTGCACGCGAGCCGAAAAGAACAAGCCGGTTAACCGGCTTGTGTTTCATGCCGATCCGTTTAAGACTGTTTATCACTTTGTCCATGCTATCACATCCTGAACTTGATTGGTAATATTTTAACACAGTTTTAAGGAGCAGTCAATAATTTTGTCGCGCTTATATTGACAAAGAATTTTTATTGTGTTATAAACTAAAAAGGAATAGGAGAGATTTTATGACAAAAGAGATAAAAAAAGAAAATAAAATGGGAACAATGCCGGTCAACCGGCTTTTGATCACCATGTCGCTGCCCATTATTATTTCAATGCTGGTCCAGGCGCTTTATAATATCGTTGACAGTATATTCGTTGCGCGGATAAACGAAAACGCTCTGACCGCGGTTTCGCTGGCGTTTCCGGTGCAGAACCTTATGATATCGATTGCGAGCGGCACGGGCGTCGGTGTGAACTCTTTTGTGTCAAGGTCGCTCGGCGCGAAGGATTATAAGCTTGCCGACAAAGCCGCGAACGTCAGTATTTTTTTGGCAATTGTGAACTGGGCGGTCATTATGGTGTTCGGGTTTATTATGTCCCGCAGATTTTTTGAGATCCAGACCTCCGATCCGCAGATCGTGGAATACGGCTATCAATACATGAGTATTATAACAATATTCTCATTCGGCGTGTTTGGTCAGATCATGGGCGAGAGACTGCTTCAGGCGACCGGAAAGACGATATATACAATGGTAACTCAGGGTATCGGCGCGGTGATAAACATAATATTCGATCCGATTTTTATTTTCGGTCTGCTCGGTATGCCCGCAATGGGAGTGAGCGGAGCGGCTGTCGCCACGGTAATGGGTCAGATAATAGCGATGCTGCTTGCGGTCTTCTTTAATATCAAGGTGAACAAGGAGCTTAAATTTGATTTGCGCCGGATACTTCCGAGGCGCGACATCGTGGCAAATATCTACAAGGTGGGCGCTCCGTCCATACTGATGATGGCTATATCCTCAGTCACCACGTTTATAATGAACAAGATCCTGATCGCGTTCACATCCACCGCCACGGCGGTCTACGGCGTGTACTTTAAGCTGAACAGCTTTATATTCATGCCGATATTCGGCTTAAACAACGGTATGGTGCCGATAATTGCCTACAACTACGGCGCAAAGAAGTATCCGAGGATAATCAGGACAATGCTGCTGAGCATTACATACGCAATGGCGGTGATGATCATCGGGCTGCTGATATTCCAGCTTATGCCGAGGCAGCTGCTGTGGCTGTTTGACGCGTCCGAGGAGATGATCGCCATAGGCGTTCCGGCGCTTCGGATAATCAGTATAAGCTTTATAGCGGCGGGCTTCAGCGTCGTCACGCTCTCGGTCCTTCAGGCACTGGGTCAGGGACTTTACTCGCTGATAACCTCGGCGTCAAGACAGCTTATCATTTTGGTGCCGGTGGCGTATCTGCTGTCAAAGCTCGGAAATTTGGAGCTTATCTGGTGGTCGCTTCCGATAGCCGAGGCGGCGTGCGTGCTGCTTTGCTTTGTGTTTATCGGCAAAACCTTCCGCAAGCTTGATATTCCGTTTAAGTCGGCTTGAATTGTTAAAAATTATACAAAAATACTAATTGATAACCGATTTTCCAAAATATAATCGGTTATTTTTTTACTGCGTATCTTGTTGAATTTGGTTTTAAAATGAGTTATAATATAACGCAAAAGTGTTTTTTAAAACATATATTTTTAAAACCGCGCCTTGGGCGCGTGCGGGAGATTTGATATGGTCAGACTGCAAAAATATCTGGCGGACTGCGGAGTGGCGTCACGACGCGGCAGCGAGGAAATCATAAAAAGCGGCAGAGTCGCGGTCGGCGGCGAGACGGTCACCGAAATGGGCGTCAAGATCGACGAGGAGAGCGACGTTGTCACCGTAGACGGCGTCCGGGTGAGACCCCGAAGCAAGCTTGTTTACATCATGCTCAACAAGCCCGCTGGGTTCGTGACCACCGTGAGCGACGACAAGGAGCGGGACACCGTTATGGACCTGGTGTCCGACATACAGGAACGGATATATCCCGTCGGCAGACTGGATTACGATACCGAAGGTCTTTTGCTTATGACCAACGACGGAGACCTGACCTACAAAATCACACATCCCAAAAATAACATTGAAAAGACCTATGTTGCCGAAGTGACCGGCAGTATAGATATGAGTACCATAACCCGGCTGCACCGCGGCGTGGTGATCGACGGGGTCCGCACCAGTCCCGCGGAGGTGACGGTGATAGGCGCCACTCAGCTCGGCACAAAGATCGAGATCACCATTCACGAGGGCAGGAACCGTCAGGTGCGCAAGATGTTTGAGGCGGTGGGCTGCATAGTTAAGCGGCTCAAACGCACGCGCGAGGCGGGGCTGACGCTGGGACACCTGCCGCTCGGCAAATGGCGGCGGCTTTCGGAGTCGGAAGTCAATATGCTAAAGAAAATCGGAACAGGCAAAGTTTCGTCCAAGGAAAAAAGCCGCAGTATGTACGGCGAAAAGGCTGCAAAACAGCACAGACCGGCGGAGCGCCGACCGAAGAAAAAACCGCGTTACAGCGGCAACGGTATAAAAAATAAATAATGTACACGAAATATAATTAAAAACTATATATTAGGGCTCCCGAAAAGCGCCAAGAAGTGCGATTTTTGGGAAAAAGGAGCAGCCGCCGGCAAGGCGAAGCTTTCCTTGCTTGCAAGGAAACAAGCCAAGAGGCGGACTGCGACTGTGTTAGGAGGCAGAATAAATGGGTAAGACAGAGGATTTGCAAAATTTGCGCAGGCAAATCGAGCAGGGCGGCGGACCCAATAAAATTCAGAAGCAGCATGACAGCGGCAAGAAAACTGCCCGCGAAAGACTCGATATGCTGTTTGACGAGGGCAGCTTTGTTGAGATCGACGCGTTTGTTAAGCACAGATGCAGCGAGTTCAACATGGCAAAGACCAATGCTCCCGGAGAGGGCGTTGTCTGCGGCTACGGCACGGTTGACGGCAGATTAATATACGCGTACGCTCAGGACTTTACCGTGATCGGCGGTTCGCTGGGCGAGATGCACGCGGCTAAGATATGCAAGGTTATGGATATGGCGGCAAAGATGGGCGCGCCGATCGTTGGAATAAATGACTCCGGCGGCGCGAGAATTCAGGAGGGAATTGACGCCCTCAAGGGTTTTGGCGACATCTTTTTGAGAAACACACTTTCATCCGGCGTGGTTCCCCAGATCTCGCTTGTTCTGGGTCCCTGCGCGGGCGGAGCTGTGTACTCGCCGGCTATCTGTGACTTTATTTTTATGGTCGAAAAAACATCACAGATGTTCATCACCGGTCCCGCGGTCGTTAAATCGGTAACGGGCGAGGACGTCAGCTTTGAGGAACTGGGCGGCGCCGGAACCCACGCTGCGAAGAGCGGCGTTGCAAGCAAGGCGTTTAAGACCGAGGAGGAGTGCTTCGCGGAGCTGAAGCGTCTGCTCTCGTTCCTGCCCTCAAACAACCTTGAGACCGCGCCGGTGTACGAGTGCGGCGACGATTTGAACCGGCTTTCCGAAAAGCTTGAGGATATTGTGCCGGAGGATGTTAATAAGGGCTATGATATTCGCGACGTGATCCGCGAGGTCGTGGATGACGGAGACTTTTTCGAAATGTTTGACAAGTTTGCTCAAAATATAGTAGTCGGCTTTGCCAGAATGAACGGAGCGACAGTGGGAATTATCGCGAACCAGCCTAAGTTTATGGCGGGATCGCTTGACTGCGACTCATCGGATAAGGGCGCGAGGTTCGTCCGCTTCTGCGACGGCTTCAATATTCCGATAATAACCTTCACCGACGTTCCCGGATATCTGCCGGGCGTTAATCAGGAGCATAGCGGAGTGATCCGCCACGGCGCGAAGCTGCTTTACGCGTTCTCGGAGGCGACGGTCCCCAAGATAAATGTTATTGTGAGAAAGGCTTACGGCGGAGCGTACATTGCCATGAACAGCAAGCATCTGGGCGCGGACATGGTTTTCGCATGGCCCACAGCCGAGATCGCGGTTATGGGACCTTCGGGCGCTGCGAATATTATCTTTAAGAAGGATATAGCGGCGGCGGACGATCCGATCACCGCGAGAGCGGAAAAGATACAGGAGTATACCGACAAGTTTGCCAATCCGTATGTTGCGGCTGCCCGCGGATATGTGGACGATGTGATCGAGCCTGACTCGACCCGTCCCCGCATAATCAGCGCTCTTGAGATGCTTGCCGGAAAGAGGGAGACCCGACCCGCCAAGAAGCACGGCAACATCCCGCTTTAAGGCGCAGGCTCAACGAAAGGAGATCGAGACTATGACAATAGGAGAAGCTCTTGCTGAGGGTTTGCAGGTAACGGTTATCGGACTTACAATCGTGTTCGGGGTCCTGATTATTCTGATGCTGGTGCTTATGGCGTTTAAGGCGGTTTTCTATAAGCAGCCCAAAGCCAAGCCGGAAGCCCTGCCGGGCGCCGAGAGCATTGCGCTTCCTGCCGCCGAGCCGGAGCCGAAGGCAAAACCGGCTGACGACGGCGAGCTTATCGCGGTTTTGACCGCGGCGGTCGCGGCAAGCCTCAACACTTCGACATATAACCTGAACATAAAATCCTACCGCAGGGTAGGAAACGCATCTCCGGCATGGAGCAAAGCCGGACTCAGCGACGTTATAAATTCAAGGTTTTAAGCCTTGTTTGGACAAAAGAGATAAATATAACCGGGCAAACAGATCAAAGCGGTAAGCGCGGGGAAACATGACGGTTGTTTTAAGAAAATGTCCGCGTATTCCCTGTTCTCAGATTGCTAAACAATATGTTAGGAGGATATTATGAGAAAGTTTAATATAACAGTAAACGGAAACACATACGAGGTAGAGGTCGAGGAGGTTGGCGGAACGCCAGCACCGGCTCCGGCTCCGAAGTCGGCGTCACCGGCTCCCAAGCCCGCACCGGCTCCGGCTGCCGCACCCGCGGCTGCCGCAAGCGCGCCTGTCGCCGGAGCAACGACGGTCGAGGCTCCCATGCCCGGCAACATTGTGGCTGTAAAGGTCAAGACCGGCGACACTGTAAACGAGGGCGACGTACTCTGCGTGCTTGAGGCGATGAAAATGGAGAACGAAATAATGGCTCCGAGATCCGGCAAGGTAGCCGCGGTCTGCACAACTCAGGGTTCCGCGGTAAACACCGGAGACCCGCTGGTTTCAATCAGCTGAACAAACCCTTAAGACGGGCATAAAATATTTACTAATTGACGAAAGGGTGATTATGTGTCAGACGCTTTTTCAAGCTTTTTGGGAAGCACTGGAATTTCGGCGCTGATAAGCGGAATGACGGAGGCGGCGGCGTCCGGTAAGAACATTCTTGAGATTGTCGGCACGCCGATCATGATTATTATCGCCTGTGTGCTTCTGTATCTGGCGATAGTGAAGAAGTTTGAGCCGCTTTTGCTGCTGCCGATAGCTTTCGGCGTGCTTCTCACCAATATGCCGATGTTCAAAGGCTCCGGTGCTATACTTATGCATACCGAGTTTTTCACCGATCCGCAGTATATGATTGACGGACATCTTGATATTCAAAGGATCTTTGCCGAGGGCGGTCTGCTTGACCTGCTTTATCTCGGAGTTAAGCTGGGTATCTACCCGCCGCTGATATTCCTCGGCATAGGAATAATGACAGACTTCGGACCGCTGATAGCCAATCCCAAGAGTATTCTTCTGGGCGCGGCGGCGCAGTTCGGTGTGTTCATAACATTTTTGGGCGCTCTGGCTCTGGGCGCGCTGGTCCCCTCGATAGGGTTCGGCGTTGAAGAGGCGGCGTCAACCGGCATTATCGGCGGGGCGGACGGTCCCACGGCGATATACGTGACGAAAACGCTGGCGCCCGCGCTGCTCCCTGCGATAGCCATAGCGGCGTACTCATACATGGCGCTTATTCCGGTCATTCAGCCTCCGATCATGAAGGCTCTCACAACCAAGGAGGAACGCTCGATCGTAATGGAGCAGCTGAGACCGGTCAGCAAGACCGAAAAAATCCTGTTCCCGATCATAGTAACTATCGTTGTCGCGCTCATCGTACCGGATGCGGTCGCACTGGTGGGAATGTTGATGCTGGGCAACCTGATAAAGGAGAGCGGCGTTGCCGACAGACTGGCAAAGACCGCTCAGAACGGACTTATGAACACTATCACGATATTTTTGGGACTCACCGTCGGCGCAACAGCCAAGGCGGACACGTTCCTTACTCCGGCGACGCTTGGCATTGTGCTTTTGGGTCTGATAGCGTTCTGCTTCAGCACCGCGGGCGGACTTTTGCTCGGCAAGATAATGTGCAAGTTGACCGGCGGCAAGGTAAACCCCCTTATCGGTTCGGCGGGCGTTTCAGCCGTTCCTATGGCGGCAAGAGTATCGCAGCAGGTGGGTCAGAAGGAGAACCCCTCAAACTTCCTGCTCATGCACGCCATGGGTCCGAACGTTGCCGGCGTTATAGGCAGCGCGGTCGCGGCGGGAGTTTTCCTGTCGATGTTCGCCCATTAATTCAGAATATAGCTTAGGAGGATAATATTATGGCAAAGGTAGGAATTACGGAAACCATATGCCGTGACGCGCACCAGTCGCTCATCGCGACCCGAATGACCACGGACGAGATACTGCCCGCACTGCCCCTTATGGACAAGGTGGGCTACCACTCCATGGAGGTCTGGGGCGGAGCCACGTTTGACGCGTGCCTGCGCTTCCTTAACGAGGATCCCTGGGACCGCCTGAGAAAAATCAGAAAAGCGGCTCCGAACACCAAGCTGCAAATGCTGTTCCGCGGTCAGAACGTGCTGGGGTACCGCCACTATGCGGAC
>CANQKP010000085.1 GCA_947624495.1 uncultured Monoglobus sp.
ATTGCAGGTATTGTTACTGTTGAAGATATTATTGA
This sequence comes from uncultured Monoglobus sp., assembly GCA_947624495.1. GTDB lineage: Bacteria > Bacillota > Clostridia > Monoglobales > Monoglobaceae > Monoglobus. Next base: position 36 of record CANQKP010000085.1, read on the forward strand.
AGAAATTGTGGGCGAAATCTATGATGAATTTGATGAAGCACCTTCTCCTGAAATTATTAAAATTGATGATTATACACTAAATGTTTCTTCTCAAATTAATATAGACGATATTATCGAAGCTTGGAAAAAGCCTCTTGAAAAAGTATATCCCACAAAAGCCAAATATGACGATGTGGGTATGAAGGCGTTTGGCTGGAGCGAGAGAAACACAGCGGCGCCTGCGATCAGGAGCGCAAGTCCGAGAGTGTTTATACCCGCGTTTCCCGGCACCAACTGCGAGTATGACTCGGCGAGAGTGTTTGAAAAAGCGGGAGCTGTTGCCGATGTTCAGATTTTCAGAAATTTGAAGCAATCCCATGTTGAGGAGTCTATCGACAGGTTTGTGAAGTCGGTAAACGAGGCTCAGATAATCATGATACCAGGCGGTTTCAGCGGCGGCGATGAGCCGGACGGCTCCGGAAAATTCATCAAGGCTGCCTTTGAAAACGAAAAGCTGCGCGAGGCGGTTATGGAACTTTTGTATAAGCGCGACGGTCTTATCTTAGGTATCTGCAACGGCTTCCAGGCGTTGGTAAAGCTTGGTCTTGTGCCGTATGGCGAGATAAGGAAGGTCGACGACACCTGCCCGACCCTGACATACAACACAGTGGGCAGACACGTTTCACAGATCGTTTCCACACGCATTTCCTCGGTTAAGTCACCGTGGCTGTCGGGAGTCAACCTTGGTGATATTCATCAGGTTGCGGTGTCCCACGGCGAAGGACGTTTTGTGGCGAGCGCTGAGGTCATTGCCGAAATGGAAAAGAACGGACAGATCGCTACCCAGTATGTGGATCTTTCCGGAAACCCGACCTACGAAATGCCATATAATCCCAACGGTTCATATTATGCCATTGAGGGCATTACCAGTCCGGACGGCAGAGTGTTCGGAAAGATGGGGCACTCGGAACGTATCGGCAAGAATGTATTTAAAAACATAACCGGAAACATAGACCAGAAGATTTTTGAAAGCGGAGTTAAATACTTTAAATAGAAAGTATTGTCAGCTGAGCGCCGTTAAACTCATATAAAGGAGATAAATATGTCATACCTCAAAGCTGCCGAATATGTGTTGTCCAAAATCAAATATTCTCCGGAGATCGCCGTAGTGCTGGGTACCGGCATGGGGGAGCTTGCGGACAGCCTCGAAAATAAAACCGTGATCCCTTACGCTGAAATACCGGGCTTCCCTCCGATCGGCAAAAACCATCATAAGTGCAGAATGGTGATCGGAGGGCTTGACGGAAAGCCGGTGGTGTTTATGCAGGGGCGTCTGCATTACTATGAGGGCTACAGCATGGCTGAAACGGCGTTTCCGATACATATGCTTAAGGCTATGGGGATTGAGAAAATTATACTCACCAATGCCTCCGGAGCCGTGAATACCGATTATGCTCCCGGTGATATAGTGATAATAAACGACCATGTCAAACTGTGCGCCGAGTCGCCGCTTCGGGGCGAAAATCCGGAGGAGCTTGGCGAGCGTTTCTTTGATATGGCAAACGCCTACGACAAGGGCTTGATTGATTTGTGTGAAAAATGCGCCGCAGATATCGGAATGGATCTGCCGAAGGGCGTGTATGCTTTTATGGCGGGTCCGCAGTTCGAGACTCCGGCGGAGATCAGGATGCTTAAAATATTGGGCGCTGATCTGGTAGGTATGTCCACCGTGCCGGAGGTCATTGCTGCCGCGCACTGCGGAGTGCGCATCCTGGCTCTGTCCGGAGTGTCCAATATGGCGGCGGGACTTAGCGGCGGCGGTCTCAACCGCGAGGCGATAGTGAGCGCCGAACCAATAATAAGAAATAAATTATTTATGCTTTTAGACAAAATAATAGGAGAGCTGATATAAATGGAAAAAATCGCAAGCTTCACGGTGGATCACCGAAAGATCAAGCCTTGGGTGTATATATCCCGCGTTGACGGCGATATTACCACATACGACATACGTATGCGCAAGCCTAACACCGGACGCATACTCGACAACATAACAATACATTCGATTGAGCATTTGTTCGCGACAATGGCGCGCAACTCGGAGCTTAAGGACGATGTGATCTACTTTGGACCAATGGGCTGCCAGACGGGTTTTTATCTGCTTATGCGGAACGCGGACAACAAAAAGGTTGTAGAACTGATTAAAAAAATATTCGCGGACATTGCGGTTTACGACGGCGAGATGCCCGGCGCAAGCGAGATCGAATGCGGGAATTATCGCAACCTCAGTGTGGAAGAGGCAAACCGCGAGGCTGAGAGCTATTTTGAAAAAATAAAGGATTTGACCGAAAACGATCTGGAATACGAAAAATAGCATAAAACGGCTTAACAACGAAGGAGAATGAATATGAAAACACTATTTGAAAATATAACGGTTATAACCATGGATGATAACATCGGTGTTGTCAATAACGGGTTTGTGTCGACAGACGGGAAACTTATAAATTATGTGGGAACAAGCCGCCCAAGCGGAAATTTTGACCGGGTGATCGACGGTGAAAACAAAGTGCTTATGCCCGGACTTATAAACGCCCACACCCACACGGCGATGACTCTGCTGCGCGGATACGCGGACGATATGAATTTGCAGGACTGGCTGTATAACAAAATTTTCCCGTTTGAGGACAAAATGACTCCTGAGGATGTCCGCCGCGGCAGCGGGATCGCTATTGATGAGATGCTTTCGGGAGGCACTACCTGCTTCAGCGATATGTATTTCTTCCAGGCTGAAACCGGAAGGGCGGCTGTTAAGAAGGGTATACGCGCCGTGCTCAGCGATTGTGTGAATTTTGACGGTTATGACCGCAAGGTCAAGCTTATGGAGGAAATGGCGGAGGAGTTTAAAGGCTGTGACCTGATCAGCTTCACTTTTTCGCCTCACGCTATATACACCTGTTCGTTTGAGCTGCTTGAAAAGTGTGCAGAGTATGCCAAGCGGCACAATATGCCTATTCACACACATTTGGCGGAGACCAGAACCGAGTTTTCGGACTGCGAGATCGAGCATAATATGACGCCGACCGAGTATATGGAAAGCGCAGGTTTGTTTGAAAACCCGACCATCGCCGCTCATTGTGTCGCGATGACGGATAATGATTTGGAAATACTTAAAAAGTACAACGTTTCGGTCGCGCATAACCCGATAAGCAACCTCAAGCTGGCGTCCGGCGTGGCACCGGTCCCCAAAATGCTTGATATGGGAATAAATGTTGCAATCGGCACCGACGGCGCGTCGAGCAACAACAGTCTTGATATGTTCGAGGAGATCAAAGCCGCTGCGCTTATTCACAAGGGAACCAGCCTTGATCCGACGGCTGTGCCTGCCGAAACGGCGCTTAAAATGGCGACAGTAAACGGCGCGAAGGCTCTGGGCTTTGACAATTTGGGAATAATTAAGTCCGGATATCTTGCCGATTTGATAGTTGTGGACTTTGACGTTCCGCATCTTAAGCCGATGCATAATCCGGTGTCGAGCATTGTGTATTCGGCGAAATGCACCGATGTGGAATACACCATGGTAAACGGAAAAATAGTATACGAAAGATAAAACATAACACAGGAGGAAATTTAATGGCAAAAGTAGCAATTGTAATGGGAAGCAACTCAGATCTTCCGGTGGTCCAGGGCGCAATTGATGTGCTTAAAGCGTTCGGCGTCGATTTTGAGGCAAGGGTGATTTCGGCACACAGAACTCCCGCTAAGGCTGAGGAGTTTGCAAAGTCGGCAAAGAGCAGGGGAGTTAAGGTGATAATCGCGGCTGCCGGCAAAGCGGCTCATTTGGGCGGAGTGATAGCAGCGTATACTACACTGCCGGTCATCGCTCTGCCGATAAAGTCATCGTTTATGGACGGTCTTGACTCGCTGCTCTCTATGGTCCAGATGCCAACCGGAATTCCGGTTGCCGCTGTGGGAGTAAACGGTTCCGACAACGCCGGAATACTGGCGGTTCAGATGCTGGCGCTCAGCGACGAGACGCTTGCCGAGAAGCTTGAGCAATATAAAACAGACATGGCTGCGGCCGTTGAAGAAAAGGATAAGAAGCTTCAGAAAGAGCTGTATGACAATATATAACAGGGGGCGATAAAATGAGTGATGCATACAAACAGGCGGGCGTTGATGTTGAGGCGGGCTACAAATCCGTTGAGCTGATAAAGGAACACGTTAAAAAGACAAATATACCCGGCGTAATTTCCGGAATAGGCGGCTTCGGCGGCTTGTTCGAACTGGGCGCAGGATATAAAAATCCGGTGCTGGTATCCGGAACCGACGGCGTCGGAACCAAGCTAAAGCTGGCTTTCATAATGGACAAGCACGACACTGTCGGACAGGACTGTGTGGCAATGTGCGTCAACGACATAGTGTGCGGAGGCGCGAAGCCGCTGTTTTTCCTTGATTACATAGCGGTCGGAAAGAACACTCCGGAAAAGATTGCGGATATAGTTAAGGGTGTGGCTGACGGCTGCGTTAAGGCGGGCTGCGCATTGGTCGGCGGCGAGACTGCAGAGATGCCCGGATTTTACGATCCTGAGGAATATGATCTTGCCGGATTTTCGGTCGGAATAGTTGACAAGGAAAAAATTATAGACGGCGGAAGAATTCAGGCAGGTGACGCTATAATAGGCATCGCGTCATCCGGAGTCCACAGCAACGGATATTCTCTGGTCAGAAAAATATTTAATATTGACGACAGCGCCGAGTGTGCGGCAGTCCTTAAAAAGTATGATGACGAGCTGGGCGCGTCGGTCGGCGAAACGCTGCTTACCCCGACCAAGATTTATGTAAAGCCTATGCTCAAGGCGATTGAGGCGGTCGATGTAAAGGCAGTGTCGCACATAACGGGCGGTGGTTTTTATGAAAACATTCCGCGTATGCTTAAAGACGGCACGAGGGCGAAGATCAGTAAAAACAGTTTTGAAGTTCTGCCGATATTTAAAAAGCTGCAAAAATTAGGCGATATTTCGGAACGTGATATGTATGGCACATATAATATGGGCGTAGGCATGATGTTTGTCGTACCGAAAGAGCAGGCGGATAAGGCGGTCGAGACGATAAACGCCGCGGGCGAGAAAGCTTTTGTGACGGGCGAGATCATTGCCGGAGAAAAGGGCGTGGATATATGCTGAAACGGATAGGGGTTCTTATATCAGGCGGAGGAACTAATCTTCAGGCGCTGATCGACGCCGAAAAGAATGGCATAATAAAAAGCGGAAAAATTGTCTGCGTTTGCTCAAACAGCGCTAAGGCTTACGGTCTTACACGCGCCGAAAACGCCGGAATTCCAACCAGGATCATCAGAAAGAATGCGGACTGCGGCGGTGATATCGATGAGTTCAGCAGAAAAATCTGTGAATATATGAAGGAGATGCAGGTAGACATAATTGTGCTTGCCGGATTTCTCGCGATATTCGGCGGCGATCTGCTGCGGGAGTACGCGGACAGGATCGTGAATATTCATCCGTCGCTGATACCGTCGTTTTGCGGCGAGGGTATGTACGGTCTTAAAGTCCATGAGGCGGCGCTTGGTTACGGCGTTAAGGTGACAGGAGCCACCGCGCATCTTGTGAACGAGGTGGTGGACGGCGGCAGGATTTTGCTTCAAAAGGCGGTTTGCGTAGAGGAGGGGGACACCCCTGAAATTCTGCAAAAGCGCGTAATGGAGCAGGCGGAGTGGATAATTCTGCCGAAAGCCGTTGAAATGCTGTGCCAATGCAGTGAATAGAACTTAGGGACTAATACTTTGGAATAAAAAAACAGGCTTTTGTTCGTAAGGTCGGATATTATCCGCCCGATAAGACATAAATTTAGGAGGTAATCATGACTACAATTAATATCAGCGAAGAGCTGAAAAATAATTCATATCCCGGAAGGGGAATAATCGTCGGCAGATCCGCTGACGGCAAGAACGCGGTTTGCGCCTACTTCATTATGGGCAGAAGCTCAAACAGCCGCAACCGTATTTTTGTTAAGGACGGTGACGGAATAAGGACGCAGGCTTTTGACGAGTCAAAATTGGAGGATCCGTCGCTTATAATATACGCGCCGGTTCGCGTGCTTGGCAACAAAACGATTGTAACAAACGGAGATCAGACCGACACTATCTATGAGCTTATGAACAAGCAGATGACATTTGAGCAGTCACTGCGCGAACGTGAGTTTGAGCCTGATGCGCCAAACTACACGCCGAGGATTTCCGCTGTAATGAAGGTGTCTGACGGCAGCTATAACTATGCGATGTCTATACTCAAGAGCGCGGACGGCGATCCTGAGTCGTGTCAGAGGTTTTCGTTCGCCTATTCAAATCCGATAAAAGGCTTTGGCCATTTTATTCACACATATAAGTGCGACGGAGACCCGCTGCCGAGCTTTGAGGGCGAACCTAAAAAAGTCGAAATTCCGAATTCAATCGACGAGTTTGCCGACACCCTGTGGTCAAGCCTTAACGAGGACAATAAAGTGTCCCTGTTTGTGAGATACATAAATATAGCAACCGGCGAGACAAAATCCAGAATAATCAATAAAAATAAATAGAAATGGATTTGCCAAAAAGAAAGAAAATCAGACTAAGCGAATATGATTATTCTCAAAGTGGAGTATATTTTGTTACTATATGTGTAAAAAAAGAAAAATGCAATTTGTGGAATACCAAAATAAATTTTCACCAAATTGTAGGGGCGGATATTATCCGCCCGTATGAACAAAATTATTTTGAATATAAGTTGTCAAAATACGGCGAAATTGTAAAAAGCGCAATTGAGAATATTAATACTCATTACCCCAATATTATTGTCGATAAATATTCGATTATGCCTGACCATCTACATATAATTTTATTTATCGAACAAATTGACGGGCGGCAGATTGCCGCCCCTACGCTGTCAACTGTAGTAGGTCAAATGAAACGTTGGGTATCGAAAAGAATAGGATTTTCAATATGGCAAAAATCATTTTATGAAAAGATTATAAGGAATGAAAAAGCATATCGGGAAATATGGAAATATGTTGATAATAATCCATTAAAATTTTTATACAAAACTAATAACCTTGATGAATATTTATGAAAGGAGAATTCAAAATGAATGAAATGGAATTAAAATACGGCTGCAATCCCAACCAGAAACCCTCGCGGGTTTATATGGAAAACAGTGCGGATCTGCCGATAACGGTTCTGTGCGGCAAACCGGGATATATAAATTTGCTTGACGCTCTGAACGGCTGGCAGCTTGTGAAGGAACTCAAAAAAGCGACCGGACTTCCTGCGGCAACGTCATTTAAGCACGTGTCTCCCGCGGGCGCGGCTGTCGGACTTGAACTGTCGGATACCCTCAAGAAGATATATTTTGTTGATGAATCGATTGAACTGTCGCCTCTCGCCTCGGCGTATGCCAGGGCCAGAGGAGCGGACAGAATGTCGTCTTTCGGCGACTTTATAGCTCTTTCGGACGTGTGCGACATCCCCACCGCGCAGCTTATTGCAAAAGAGGTCTCAGACGGAATAATCGCGCCCGGATATGAGGACGCAGCTCTTGAAATTCTTAAGGGAAAGCGCGGAGGAAATTATAATATTATTCAAATCGACGAGAATTACACACCCGACCCGATCGAGCATAAGCAGGTGTTCGGCGTGATTTTCGAGCAGGGCAGAAACGAGCTTGAAATCAACGAGGAGCTTTTGTCGAATGTGGTTACAAACAATACCGATATGACTCCGGAGCAAAAGCGCGATCTGATGATTTCGCTTATCACGCTTAAGTATACGCAGTCAAACAGCGTTTGTTACGTCAAAGACGGACAGGCGATAGGTATCGGCGCCGGTCAGCAGTCAAGAATTCACTGCACCCGTCTCGCGGGCAACAAGGCGGATATCTGGTGGCTCAGGCAGTCGCCTCAGGTTCTGGCTCTTGAGTTTGTTGACGGGATTCGCAGAGCGGACCGCGACAACGCGATAGACGTTTATATTTCAGATGAGTATATGGATGTTTTAGCCGAGGGCGTATGGCAAAAGACCTTTAAGACCAAGCCTCCCGTTTTCACAAAGGAGGAGCAGCTGGAGTGGCTCAAGAAGAACACAGACGTTTCTCTCGGCAGCGACGCGTTCTTCCCATTCGGCGATAATATCGAAAGGGCGCACAAGTCCGGTGTGACGGCGATAGCTCAGCCGGGCGGCTCGATCAGAGACGACAACGTGATCGAGACCTGCAATAAGCACGGTATTGCCATGGCATTCACGGGAATTCGCCTTTTCCATCATTAAAAATTTTCGGGCGGAGCTTCCGCCCGGTTTTTATTGAAAACACTTTTTTGACAGTTTTAATGCCCCTCCAAATGGAGGGGCATTTGTGATATTGTCTTATTGAAGCCCGGTATTTGGGCGCCTTTAAGCTTTGAAATTTATTATCTCTGAACACGACCGCTGCCGTCGCCGCCTGCCAGGTTCTCAACATCCGCACGTGAAACCAGGTTGAAGTCGCCGGGGATCGTGTGCTTGAGAGCCGAAGCCGCAACGCCGAACTCAAGAGCGTCCTTGAAGTTCTTGCCGTCAAGGAAACCGCAGATCGTGCCGCCCGCGAACGAGTCGCCGCCGCCAACGCGGTCAACAATCGGGGAAATTCTGTACTCTCTGGAGTGATAGAATTCCTTAGTGTCTCTTGAATAAATGCAGGCTGACCAGCCGTTGTCGGAAGCGGAATGGCTAACGCGCAGCGAGCTGATAACATACTCGAAGTTGAACTTCTCAACCATCTGCTTAAAGATATCCTCGTATCCCGCAAGCTCAAGATCGCCGCTTGTAACGTCTGTGTTGCCGGGCTTAAAGCCGAGAACCTTCTCGGCGTCTTCCTCGTTGCCTATGCAAACGTCAACATACTGCATCAGGTTTGTCATGATCTT
>CANQKP010000086.1 GCA_947624495.1 uncultured Monoglobus sp.
GATACCAATGCGAAGGCGATCCCCTTTGCGCCGTATCGGGAAATAAGAAAAGCGGTGGAAAATCCCATTGAGAACCCTTTGGCTCCTATCCGCACAAAGCAGAGCGGGAACAGGAACGGAATAACCGCGCACGCCGCTATCATAAGACCGGTTATTATTTCGCCAGTAATGCAGGATTTGAAAATTTCCATAGGCGATGCGCCGATTATGACCGAGCCGATGAAATAATTTTGCATATATGTGAATATAATATTTTTACTGTCGGTTTCCATGCCGGCATAGACTGCCGCTCCGACCGCGAACCCCGCGGCGATGAACGCGGCGCATATGAACATGGTCTGTCTGCCCTCGCTGACAAAGCGCAGCGCGGAATTTTTAAGTCTTGAGGCTTTGCCCGACGCGGCGGACTTGACCGGAGTGATAACAGCCGGATACGATTGTTTGACTTTAACAAGCTTATTCATATTTTCCCTCCGATACAGTTTGCTCTGTAATTATATTCGGGCTTTGGGCGGAATATGAGCGTTAAAACTTATCCGGCAGAACAAGAAAGGATTTGAGATATATGAAAACAGCCGAACTGCTGCGGGTCCTGACCGAGCCGCGCGGAGTCAGCGGACGCGAAAAATGCGTTGCGGACACTGCCCTAAGGCTCTTGAGCGGGTTATGTGACAGCGCTGAAAAGGACCAAATGGGCAGCGTTATAGGATTTAAAAAAGGGGTCGGCAGGCACAAAAGAAAAATCATGCTTGAGGCGCACATGGACCAGGTGGGCTTTCTCATTACCGAGATCGAGGACGGCGGGCTTTTGAAGTTCGCTCCGGTGGGAGGCATTGACCCAAGAATACTGCCGGGACTCAGACTCAGGATATTTACCGGAGACGGCGAGGTACCCGGCGTTATAAACGTACCCGAAAAGGTCGGGGAAAAGGCTCCCGAAATAAAGGATCTGCGTATCTTTACGGGGCTTAGTCCGGAGCAGACCCGCGAAAAGATAAAACCGGGCGATACAGCGGTGTACGACTACGCCGTGACCGATCTTAAGCGCGGCAATTTCTGCTCCGGCGCCATGGACAACCGGGCGGGTATGGCGGCGCATATTATGGCGCTTGAGGCTCTTAAGAACGAAGAGCTTTACGATGATTTGTATATACTTTTCTCCACTCAGGAGGAGGTCGGTCTCAGAGGTTCATATACCGGCGCGTTTGCGGTCCAGCCCGACCTTGCAATCGTGGTCGACGTGACCCACGGCACCACCGTTGACTCCGAAAAGGACGCAGGAGTGTTCGACCTGGGAAGCGGAGCCGTCATATTCCGCGGTCCCGGCGTGGATTACGACCGCGCGCTGTGGCTGATAGATATAGCAAAGCGCGGCGGCGTTAAATATAAGATCGAGGCGGCGGGCGGCGCTTCCGGAACCACGGCTTGGTCTATCCAGACCAGCGGCAGGGGTGTTCCCGCGCTGCTGATATCAATACCGCTGAGATATATGCATACAAACGTTGAAACCCTTAAGGCGGCTGATGTTGAAGCTGTTGCCGAGCTGACTGCGGCGGCGGTCAGAGAATACTGCGGGGAGGCAAACGATGATGAGTAGACCTGATTTTGAATTTATAAAAAAATTAGCATTGGAGTGCGGAGTCTCCGGAAACGAGAGGCGCGTCCGTGAACTGATAAAAAACGAGATCGCGCCGTTTTGCGATAATGTTTATACCGACAGCATGGGAAATCTTATCGCGATAAAAGACGGCGGCGGTGGTGAAAAACTGCTGCTGTGCGCCGCCATGGACGAGCCGGGGTTTATAGTAACCAACGTTAAGGAGGGCGGCGGAGCCTTCCTGAGCTTTGAGGCGGTCGGCGGCATAAAGCCTCAATCCGTGGTGTCCGAGGCGGTCGTTGTGGGAGATAATAAGATCCCCGGCGTCATCTCGGTAAAGGCGGTGCATCTGACCACCAAGGAGGAGCGCGAAAAACCGGTCGCGCTCAAGGATTTGTTTATTGATATAGGCGCGGACGAAAAATCGGACGCTGAAGATATTATGCCTGGCGACTATGCCTGCTTTGCGGGCGCGTTCACGGAGCTTGGCGAAAACGCGCTGTGCTGCAAGGCGGTGGGGTCAAGAGCCTGCTGCGGAATACTGGCGGCGCTGCTTAAGGAAGATATTAAAAACAGTGTTGTCTGCGTTTTCACCGCCCAGAGCCAGACCGGACAGCGCGGCGCGAAGCTGAGCTTCGGCATTGACGAGCGGGAGCTTCGCGAGGCGGTCGTTTTGGACACGGCGGACGATGAGCGGATAAAGCCGGGCGCGGGCGCTGCGGTGCCGCGTCTTGTGGGCGATACTTGTGTTGACGAGCGGACAGCCGACGCTGTCGAGAGAGCCGCGGGCGGCAAAATCCAGCCCCTTGCCAACAAGAGTACCGCGGGCGATGTGTCGTCGCTGAGCGTCAGGGGCTTTGGCATACGCTGCGCCGAGCTGGACATTCCGGTCAGGAACAAGAACACGTCCGCCGAGACGGCGGACAGACGGGATATTGAGGCGGCATACAGCACGCTGCTTGAATATGTCAGCACGGATTTTGAAAAATAAAAGCGAATTGGCGGAAAGGCATTAATTATGGCAGATAAAAAGAAATTATTGATCGTTGACGGCAACAGCATACTCAATCGGGCGTACTACGGGATACGCCCTCTGACCGCTCCGGACGGCACGCCCACCAACGCGGTATACGGATTTTTGAATATATTGCTGAAATATTTGGAGGACGAAACGCCGGACTATCTGGGTGTGGCGTTTGATTTAAAGGCGCCCACCTTCCGTCATAAGATGTTTGACGAATATAAGGCGCAGCGCAAGCCGCCTGAGCCGGACTTTCTGGTTCAGATACCGCTGATGAAGGAGGTCCTCGCTGCAATGGACTGCAAGTGTATAGAGCTTGAGGGATTTGAAGCGGACGATATTATCGGCACAGTGTCGCGGATTTGCGACGAAAACGACGTGATGTGCAGTATTCTGACCGGGGATAAGGACGACCTTCAGCTTGCTTCCGACACGACCGTTGTCAAGCTGGTCATAACCCGCATGAGCCGCACTGAAACCACGCCGTATGACAGGGCGGCGGTTATCGAAAAATACGGCGTTACGCCGAGTGAGTATATCGACGTCAAGGGGCTTATGGGCGACCCGAGCGACAATATTCCGGGCGTAAAGGGCGTGGGCGAAAAGACCGCGTTCTCGCTTATCCAAAAGTATAAGAGCATTGAATATATATATGACCACATAGACGAGATCGAGGTCACAAACTCGGTCAGGACCAAGCTCAAAAACGGCAAAGACTCGGCGCTGCTCAGCCGAAAGCTTTCGGAGATAGTGCGCGATGTGCCGATAGGATTTAAGTTTGACGATTACAGGTTTGAAAGCCCGAACGGAGAAAAGCTCAGAGAATTGTTTATGCGGTTGGGCTTTAAGTCGTTCATGAAGAGGTTTGACTTTAAGGACTCCGATGCGGCGCCGGTACCGGAGATCACCGGCGAGAGCAGCCCGATAAACGGCGGCAGGGCGGTGAGCATAATAAAAGAGGCGGGGGAGATGTCCTACCGCCTGAACCATGGGACCGGAACGCTGACATTTTCAACCGGCGGCAGCCTGTACCGCTTTGAGCCGGATGACAGTATGCTTAAAGAGGTGTTCTCGGATGAAGGCATTAAAAAGACGGGCTACGACCTTAAGCGGGACATACTTTACTTAAACGACAAGGGCATCGAGTATAACGGTTTGGGCTTTGACGTATTGATCGCGGCGTATATCAAGGACCCGTCGGTCAGCGGCTATGAGCTTGGCGGGCTGTGCGCCAAGTATTTGGGCAGAACCCTTTCAAATTCAGAAGTCAGTGACGGCGGTCAGATATCAATGGACGCCGGCTCTCCGGACGCGGCAGGCGATGCGGCGGCGCTCAGCGCGATAATAAGGCTCAGGGAATACTTTGAGAAAGACATAATAAACAGCGGTCAGCAGGACTTGTTTTATGACATAGAAATGCCGCTTATCAAGGTGCTTGCCGAAATGCAGATCGCGGGCGTGTATGTGGACAGGGGCGAGCTTAAGGCTTTCGGCGATAAGCTCAAAGCACGCATCGAGGTGCTGACCGAACAGATATATCAGTATGCCGGCGGAGAGTTTAACATCAATTCTCCGTTCCAGCTTGGGGACATTCTGTTTGAAAAGCTCGGTCTGCCCCACGGCAAAAAGACCAAGCGCGGCTACTCCACCAATATAGACGTGCTGCGCAGGCTTATTGGCTCTCACCCGATAATCGAGGCGGTTATCGAGTACCGTACGCTGACCAAGCTGAATTCTACTTATGTTGACAGCATGATAGGAGTGATAAGCAAAAAGACCGGACGCATACACTCAAGTTTTAATCAGACCGTCACCGCCACCGGCAGAATAAGCAGCACCGAGCCTAACCTTCAGAATATACCTGTCCGCACCGAGCTTGGCAGAGAGCTGCGCAAAATGTTCGCCGCCGAGGGGGACAGGATATTGGTCGACGCCGACTACTCCCAGATCGAGCTTAGAGTATTGGCTGACATATCGGGCGATGAAAATATGTGCGCAGCGTTTAACGACGAAGCGGACATTCACCGCCGCACCGCGGCGCAGGTGTTCGGCGTGCCGGAGAGCGAGGTAACGTCCGCCATGCGCACGCGCGCCAAGGCGGTAAACTTTGGTATAGTGTACGGCATCGGAGCGTTTTCGCTGGCGCAGGACATAAAGGTGAGCCGCAAGGAGGCGGAGCAGTATATAAACGGGTACCTGAACCACTACAAGGGCGTTGACGAGTACATGAAAAATATAGTCGAGCAGGCGAAGAAGGACGGATATGTCACGACAAAGTACAATCGCCGCCGGTATTTGCCGGAGCTTAAGGCGAGCAACCGCGTGACTCAGGCGTTCGGCGAGCGCGTGGCGAGAAACGCGCCTATACAGGGTACGGCTGCCGACATAATCAAAATAGCTATGGTAAGCGTCTACCGCCGCCTCAAGGAGGAAGGTCTTAAATCAAGGCTTATTCTTCAGGTCCACGACGAGCTTATAGTGGAGGCAGAGCCTGAGGAGCGTGAAAGAGTCGAGCTCATACTGCGCGGGGAGATGCAGAACGCGGCAAAGCTCCGCGTACCGCTGACGGTGGACTTAAACTCCGGCAAGCGCTGGTACGATACAAAATAACAATTATGTTACATTAAGCTAATTATTGGGTTATCTTCCTCATTTTGCTTGATAACGCCGCCGCAATGTGATATAATAATATAGTTTAGTAAACGCGAGGTGGTTTGATGTTTGTGCTGGGTCTGACCGGCGGAACAGGAGCGGGCAAAAGCGCCGCAGCCGGAATTTTCCGTGATTTGGGCGCATATATTATAGACGCCGACGAGATCTCGCGCGGTATATTGAATATCGGCAGCCAGGCGTATTCAGAGACGGTCAGCCGCTTCGGAAAGGGCGTTCTTGAGCCGGACGGCGGCATAGACCGCAAGGCTCTTGGCGGCATTGTGTTCAGCAACCCGGAGGAGCTTGTGGCGCTTAACCAAATCACACATAAGTATATTTTCCGCGATATGCGGGAGCGGCTCAAGACCGATGCCGCCCGAAAGGGATTAACGGTCCTGGACGTGCCGCTGCTGTTTTCGGCGGACTTTGATATCCACTATGACAGATCCGCTGCCGTTATAGCGGACACCGAGGTGAGGCTGCGGCGGATAACAAAAAGAGACGGCATAGACCGCGCCCTGGCTCTGAGCCGTATAAATGCCCAGCTCTCGAACGAGGAACTCAGACGGAGGGCGGATTATATTATCGAAAACAACACAGACGACATAGGTGACCTTAGGCGTAAGGTTAAATCGCTTTATGAAAGGCTGATCAAATATATATGAGAGCATCAAATCGGCGCGGCAGAGCGCGCAGGAGAACAAGGCGCAGAGGCGGCTGTGTGACGGTGATCGCTGCGGTTGTTCTGCTGAGTCTTGCTGTGTGCGGCTGCATCGGCGGATATAAGATAGTTACCGAAAAGATAAGCGATTTCAGACAGAGCATCACCTTAAAGCAGTACCCGACCACGTATGAGCGGTATGTGGAAAAATACGCGAAGAAGTATGATTTGGACAAATATCTTATATTCGCGGTCATAAGGACCGAGAGTAAATTCGACCAGTACGCGGTGTCGGGAGCAAAAGCCTACGGTCTGATGCAAATTCAGGAGGAGACCGCCTCCGACTGCGCAAAAAAGCTTGAAATGAAAATAAAGCTTCCGGACGACTTATACGACCCGGACATTAATATACATATCGGAACATACTATCTGAGTACTCTGCTCGATAAGTATGACGGGGATATCAGCCTGGCTGTCGCGGCGTACAACAGCGGCTCCGGCAACGTGGATCTGTGGCTTAAGGACGACCGCTACAGCGACGGCAGCGGCGGACTGAGCGAGATACCGTTCCCGGAGACAGCCGGATACGTCACAGGGGTGAACGCCTCATACGCAAAATACAGGGAATTATATGAATAGCTTTCCGTATCAGGACGGAAAAGGAGGAGCATACATGAAAAAAGAATTAATGCATGAGATCAATAACAAGCTGGGCGAGCTCAGTGCGGCTGAGACTAAGTCTATGAACGCCTATGCGGAGGATTACAAGAAATTTCTTGACATAGCCAAGACCGAGCGCGAGTTTTCCGCCGAGGCGCAGAAATACCTTGAGCAAAACGGTTTTAAGCCGCTTGAGAGCATGGAGAGCCTAAAGGCGGGCGACAGGGTGTACACCATAAACCGCGGCAAGGGCGTTATAGCGGCGGTCATCGGTTCAAAGCCGATCACCGAGGGTGTTTCGATAGTCGGCGCGCATATCGACTCGCCGAGGCTTGACCTTAAGCCCAATCCGCTCTATGAGGACGGACACTTCGCTTACTTCAAGACTCACTACTACGGCGGGATAAAGAAGTACCAGTGGACGACCGTACCGCTCGCGCTTCACGGAGTGGCGACGCTTCAGGACGGCACTCAGATACAAATCAAGATCGGCGAGTCGGACGGCGACCCCACCTTTATGATAACCGACGTTCTGCCGCACTTCGCAAAGGAGCAGATGCAGAAAAAGCTGATCGAGGCGATACCCGGCGAGAGCCTTAATATCCTTTTGGGCAACGCCGAGTATTCCGGCGGCAAGGATAACGACATAAAAGAAAAGGTAAAGTACAACATAATGAAGCTGCTTAACGAAAAGTACGAGATCTGCGAGGAGGATTTCATAAGCTCGGAGATCGAGGCTGTTCCGGCGTACAAGGCGAGGGACCTTGGTTTTGACCGCAGCATGGTGGCGGCTTACGGACAGGACGACAGAGTCTGCGCCTACGGCGCTCTCCGCGCGGTTGCGGATATAAAGCGTCCGAACTATACTGCCGTCTGCCTCCTGGTCGACAAGGAGGAGATCGGCAGCATAGGAAACACCGGAATGAGGTCGCGGCATTTTGAGAACATACTCGCGAAGATAGTGTACAAGCGGGTGGAGGATTACAGCGACCTTAAGCTGCGCGATACCATGTCAAACTCGTTCTGTCTGTCGGCGGACGTGTGCGCGGCGTTTGACCCCGGCTTTCCGGAAGCGTCAGAAAAACGCAACGCGCCTGTGGTAAACGGCGGTATCGGCGTGATGAAGTACAGCGGCAGCGGCGGAAAGAGCGGCTCAAGCGACGCGGGTGCAGAGACAATGGCGTCGCTGCGCAGGATATTCAACGGGTCCGGCGTCAAGTGGCAGGCGGGCGAGCTTGGAAAAATCGACGGCGGCGGCGGCGGAACGATCGCGGGCTATGTTGCGAACCTTGATATAGAGACAGTGGACGTGGGCGTTCCCGTGCTTTCGATGCACTCGCCCTACGAGACCACCGGAAAACTGGACGTTTATATGGCGTATAAGGGCTACAAGGCGTTTTTTGAAAGATAAATAACTGCGGCAGGGCGGACTTGGTTCCGCCTTGCCGCGCGGATATTATGAGGTGATAACAAATGAAAACCGGAATACTGAATAAATTTAAAAAACTTACGGCTGTACCGCTTATCGCTGTGATGATCTGCGCGGGAACATCTGCGTCGGCGGCTGAGATCTCCGTTCCGAAGCCCGTGGAAAGCGAAACATCGGTCAAGCTCAGCAACCCGGTGCAGAGCGTAACTGTCGGGGATGAAGCCTACGTTAGAGTAGAGCTTGAAGCCGAAGATCCCGCAGGCGGCATGGGCAGCATTTACGGATATGAGTTCGAGCTTGAGTATGACAGCGCATACCTTACATATAAGTCCGCGGACAGCGGGATAAGCGGCGGTCAGGTCGCCGCCGAGGTCAAGGACGGCGGCAGAGTTAAGCTGATGTTCTGCAAGACCGATGAGAGCGCAGACGTAGGCTCAAGCCTTGCCACGGTCAGGTTCGCGGCAAACAGAAGCGGATCAGCGAGGGTAAGCGTAAAGAGTGCCGCTATAATAAATTCCGATATGGAATATATCGAGCGCGGAGATATGAACGCGTCCGCCGTGGTAACGATAGCCGCGAGAGGACAGTCGAGCGTGTCCGGCGGCGGAGGCGGAGGCGGAGGCGGCGGATATTCCGGCGGCGGTTTTTTCACCTCAAGCGGTACCAACTCGGTGACATCGGTTTCGCAGACCATGGAGCCGATAGACCCGAACGCGCCTACCGCGGAGCCTGAAATATTCAGCGACCTCAGCGGAGCCGAGTGGGCGGTTCCGGCGATAGCCGATCTTTACGCCCTCGGCATTATAAACGGCTATGAGGACGGCGGGTTCCATCCAAACGACAATGTGACCCGCGCCGAATTCTGCAAGATCACGGTGACCG
>CANQKP010000087.1 GCA_947624495.1 uncultured Monoglobus sp.
CCGCTCACAGAGGCAACTTTGTGTCATTCGGAGAGTACGGTCTTATGGCGACGGCTCCCGCATGGGTTACAAGCAATCAGATCGAGGCAGCCCGTGTAGCGATGACGCGTTACACCAAGAGAGGCGGTAAGGTCTGGATAAAGATTTTCCCGGATAAGAGCGTTACCAAGAAGCCCGCTGAGACCCGTATGGGTAAAGGTAAGGGCGCACCCGAATACTGGGTAGCGGTTGTAAAACCCGGAAAGGTAATGTTTGAGATAGGCGGCGTATCGGAGGATGTCGCTCGCGAGGCGCTGCGTCTTGCTATGCATAAGCTTCCGATGAAGTGTAAGTTTGTCAGAAAAGCTGACCAGGAAACGGAAGGTGATAGTTAATGAAAATAAATGAGATTAGAGACCTTTCTCCGCAGGAGCTTGAGGATAAGGTTCAGGATTTAAAGGAAGAACTGTTCAACTTACGTTTTCAAAACGCTACCAACCAGCTGGATAATCCCATGAGAATGGTTAGCGTTAAGAGAGAAATCGCAAGATGCAAAACAGTTATAAAGGAAAAACAGCTCGGTTTGAATTCAAACCTGAACGCGTAGGAGGTGCAGATAAATGGAAGAGCGTAATTACCGTAAGACAAGGATCGGTGAAGTAGTAAGCGACAAGATGGATAAGACGATCGTTGTTGCTATCAAAGAAAACGTAAAGCACCCCCTCTATAACAAGGTTATGAAGAGAACATACAAGCTTAAGGCGCATGACGAGAACAACGAGTGCGGCATCGGCGATAGAGTAAGGGTTATGGAGACAAGACCTCTCTCTAAGGACAAGAGATGGAGACTGGTTGAAATAGTTGAGAAGGCTAAATAAGCCGATCATCGAATTAGAATTAGAAATAAGATAGGAGGAAATCCGTTATGGTACAACAGCAAACTATATTAAAGGTTGCTGATAACAGCGGCGCTAAGGAAATCCTTTGTATCCGTGTAATGGGCGGTTCTTTCAGAAGATACGGAAATATAGGCGACGTTATCATCGCTTCGGTTAAAAAAGCAACGCCCGGCGGCGGTGTTAAGAAGGGTGACGTTGTCAAGGCTGTAATCGTCCGCACAAAGAAAGGCATACAGAGAAACGACGGCTCTAAGATAAGATTTGACGAGAACGCCGCGGTTTTAATCAGGGATGACAAGACCCCAAGAGGAACCCGTATATTCGGACCTGTCGCGAGAGAGCTTAGAGATAAGGAATACATGAAGATCCTGTCTCTGGCGCCTGAGGTATTATAATATCCGCGGCAGAATAAAATATGACGCCAGCCGCCGGCAAAGCACCCGGCGGAGAATATGAATAGGAGGAATACGATGTCTACTAAAATGCACGTCAGAACCGGCGATCAGGTAATCGTTCGCAGCGGTAAGGACAAGGGCAAAAAAGGCAAGGTTTTATCCGTAAATAAGGATAAGCGCACCGTGATAGTAGAAGGCGTGTCAATTGCGACCAAGCACAAGAAGCCCCGCAGAATGGGCGAGGCAGGCGGCATCATCAAGCAGGAAACACCTATTTACGCCTGCAAGGTCATGAACGTTTGCGATAAGTGCGGAGCTCCCACCAGAGTGGGACGCAAGGTTCTTGAGGACGGCTCTCATGTGCGCTACTGCAAGAAGTGCGGAGAAACGTTTTAACCTTTAAACTTTAGGAAGGAGGTAAAAGTCTAAATGAGACTTGAAGAAAGATATAACAAAGAGATTAAGGACGCAATGATGGCAAAGTTCAACTACAAGAGCGTTATGGAAATCCCCAAGCTCGTGAAGGTTGTTATCAACATGGGTGTCAGCGACGCAAGAGAGAACTCAAAGGCTTGCGAGAACGCTGCGGGCGACCTTGCTCTTATCACGGGTCAGAAAGCGATAATCACAAAGGCGAAAAAGTCTGTCGCGACATTCAAAGTCAGAGAGGGCATGAACCTTGGCTGCAAGGTAACCTTAAGACGCTCAAGAATGTACGAGTTTGTCGACAGGCTCTTTAACGCAGCGCTTCCCCGCGTTCGTGACTTCAGAGGAATTAATCCCAATTCCTTTGACGGCAGAGGCAACTACAACCTCGGCATTAAGGAACAGCTTATCTTCCCTGAGATCGAGTATGACAAGATCGACAAGATAAGAGGTATGGATATAACGTTCGTTACAACGGCAAAAACCGACGAGGAAGCCAAAGAGCTGCTCTCACTTATGGGCGCGCCGTTCACAAAGTAATACCGAATAAGCGAATAAGGAGGAAATAAGCTTATGGCTAAAAAGGCAATGATTAATAAGCAACAGAAAAAGCAGAAGTATTCTACCCGCGAATACAACAGATGCAAGATTTGCGGCAGACCGCACGCTTATCTTCGCAAGTTCGGTATTTGCAGAATTTGCTTCCGCGAGCTTGCTTATAAAGGTCAAATCCCTGGCGTTAAAAAAGCTTCGTGGTAAGCCGCGCCGGATAGCCGAAAGACAGTTTGATAACACAGATATAAAGAGACCAGGTGGTTAAAAATTGATTCGGAAAACCAAACCGGTCCCGAAATCCGATAAAAAGGAGGTAAGTCTAAATGCATATTACTGATCCTATAGCTGATATGCTGACCAGAATCAGAAACGCGAACAACGCAAGACACGAATCGGTTGACATTCCCGCTTCGAACATGAAGAAGGCGATTGCCGACATTCTGGTTCGTGAAGGATATGTTAAGAGCGCCGAAGTTATAGACGACGGCATTCAAGGTGTGATCCGCATCACACTCAAGTATGCGGAGAATAAACAAAAGGTACTGACAGGACTCAAGAGGGTTTCAAAGCCCGGTCTGAGATCCTACGCGTCCAAGGATGAGCTGCCGAGAGTGTTAAAAGGTCTCGGTATCGCGATAATCTCAACATCCAAGGGCGTTATGACAGACAAGGAAGCGCGCCAGCAGAACGTTGGCGGCGAAGTACTGGCATTCATTTGGTAGAAAGGAGGAGAATTCATTGTCACGTATAGGAAAGATGCCGATTGCCATACCCGCAGGGGTCAGCGTTAGTATCGGCAGCAACAATGAGGTGACTGTCAAGGGTCCCAAGGGCGAGCTTCATCAGGTCCTTCACCCGGAGATGGTTATCGAGCAAAATGGTGACACGATTGACGTAAAGCGTCCGTCGGACATCAAGAGGCACAAAGCGCTTCACGGTCTTACTCGTTCTCTGCTCCACAATATGGTTGTCGGTGTAAGCGAGGGATTTACGAAGCATCTGGAGATTAACGGTGTAGGTTACAGAGCTCAGAAGCAGGGCAACAAGCTCGTCATGAACCTGGGTTATTCGCATCAGGTTGAGATGGAGGAGATCGACGGCATAAAAATCGATGTTCCCCAGCCCAACAAGATCGATATTTCCGGTCCAGACAAGCAGAAGGTTGGTCAGTTTGCCGCAGAGGTCAGAGAAAAGAGACCGCCTGAGCCGTATAAGGGCAAGGGTATCAAGTACGTTGATGAACATATCAGACGTAAGGAAGGCAAGACCGGCTCTAAGAAGTAATAGCCGTTAGGAGGTGCGAATAAATGATAAAAAAGAAAAGCAGTAATGTAGCAAGACAGGCGAGACACAAGAGGGTCCGCAGGAAGATTTCGGGTACAGCCCAGCGTCCCAGACTCTGCGTGTTCAGAAGTCTTAAAAATATCTATGCTCAGGTTATTGACGACACTACAGGCAACACCTTAGCAGCCGCATCTTCGCTGGACGCCGAGCTTAAGGCGTCATATGGCGGAAACAAGGACGCAGCCAAGGCTGTTGGCGAGCTGATCGCCAAGAAAGCAATCGAGAAGGGCATAACAAACGTTGTTTTTGACAGAGGCGGATATTTATATCACGGCAGAGTTGCAGAGCTCGCCGCAGGCGCTCGCGAAGGCGGCCTGAAGTTTTAAGCGTTAAGAAAGAGGTGAAACGATAAATGGCAGAAAAGGGCGAAAGAACCAGAAAGCAGGAGCGTATAGACGCTGATGTGCTTGAACTGGAAGAAAAAGTGGTTTTCTTAAACCGTGTTGCAAAGGTTGTAAAGGGCGGCAGAAACTTCAGATTTAGCGCTTTGGTTGTAGTCGGCGACCACAACGGTCACGTTGGCTGCGGCATGGGCAAGGCGGCAGAAATCCCGGACGCTATCCGCAAGGGTATCGACGATGCGAAGAAGAACATGATCACCGTTCCCATTTATGAAACCACAATTCCCCATGAAATTATCGGCGAGTATGGCGCGGGCAGAGTTCTGCTCAAGCCGGCTGCGGAAGGTACCGGTGTTATCGCGGGCGGCGCGGCACGTGCGGTGCTTGAGCTTGCGGGAATTAAAGATATAAGAACAAAGTGCTTGCGCAGCAACAACCCCAAGAACGTTGTGGCTGCCACGATCGAAGCGCTGGCTTCACTCAAGAGCCTTGAGGAGGTTGCCAGACTGAGAGGAAAGAAGCCCGAGGAAATTCTGGGCTAACCTAAAAGACAGGAGGAAATATCCTTGGCTAATACAATAAAAGTTACTTTAACCAAGAGCACCATCGGTGCGAAGCCGGATCAGGTCGCTACAGTTAAGGCGCTTGGTCTTAAGAAGATGCACCAGACAGCCACGCTGCCTGACAATCCTCAGATAAGAGGAATGGTATTTAAGGTTAAGCATCTTGTCACGGTGACAGAGTAGCACGGCTACTATTTAACTGATTACAGATTATTTTTGATAAAAAAGGAGGAGGTGGACTCAATGAAACTTCATGAATTATCTCCGTCAGATGGCGCGAAGAAGAAGGCTTTCAGAGTCGGCAGAGGTCACGGAAGCGGCAACGGCAAAACTTCGGGCAAAGGTCAGAAGGGTCAGAAAGCCCGCAGCGGCGGACACGTTCGTCCGGGTTTTGAAGGCGGTCAGATGCCTATCTACAGAAGACTGCCCAAACGCGGTTTTACAAACATTTTTGCAAAGAAGTACACTTCAATCAATGTTGAGGAGCTTAATAAGCTCGAAAACGGAGCCGAGGTAACAGCCGAGACTCTTAAGGAGAGCGGAATTATTAAAAAGATCAACGACGGCATAGTTATTTTGGGCCGCGGCGAGCTTAATAAGAAATTAACCGTAAAGGCTAAGAGATTTAGTAAGAGCGCTGAGGAAAAGATTAACGCGGCAGGCGGAAAGGCTGAGGTGATTTAGTAATGATAGAAACCATTCGTAATGCGTGGAAGATTGCTGACCTCAGAAAGAAGATCATTTACACCATTGTTATGTTGATCGTCTTCCGCCTTGGTTCATGTATCCCGGTTCCTCTTCTGGACCCGGCGGCAATGAGAGAGATATTCACAAGCGAGAACTCAATATTCGGATTTATCGATATTATCTCCGGCGGCGCGTTCCAGAACGCCACAATATTTGCGATGAGCATTACACCGTACATTAACTCTTCAATTATCATGCAGCTGCTGACGGTTGCCATTCCCGCTCTTGAGAGACTTTCAAAGCAGGGCGAGGACGGCAGAAAGAAGCTGGCTCAGTTCACAAGATACGGTACGGTTGTACTGGCGCTTATCCAGGCGATCGGTCTGTATTTTATGCTGGCGAACTTCAACGCGGTAAAAAATCCCGGTTTTCTTACTGCCATAGTTGTAATTTTCACATTCACAGCCGGAACAGCGTTCCTTATGTGGCTTGGCGAGCAGATAACCGAAAAGGGAGTCGGCAACGGTATTTCGCTTATCATCTTCGCAGGTATCGTTTCACGTTTTCCGGGTATGGCGCAGTCGCTTTACGCGTATGCGAAGGGCGGAAGCCTCGGATTGATCGGCGTAATTTTGATTATAGTCCTGATTATTCTTGCTGTGGCTTTCGTTGTTGCCATGAACGAGGCTGAAAGAAGAATTCCCGTTCAGTACGCGAAGCGTGTTGTTGGAAGAAAGATGTACGGCGGACAGAGTACCCATATTCCTATCAAGGTTGCGTCCGCGGGAGTTATCCCGATCATCTTTGCTATGTCGATCATGTCATTCCCCGGAACGATTGCGGGATTTTTCGGTGTACAGGCAGGTCAGAGCGGTTTTTGGGGTACGTTCCTTAAGATATTCTCTTCAAATTCTGTTGTGTACGCGATACTGTACTTCCTGCTGATAATATTCTTCACATACTTCTATACAGCAATACAGTTCAATCCTATTGAGATGTCAAACAATATGAAGAGAAACGGCGGATTTATTCCGGGAATAAGACCGGGACGTCCGACATCGGAGTATATATCCAAAGTGCTTTCAAGAATAACTCTTGTCGGAGCCATATTTCTTGGTTTGATAGCGATCTTGCCTATCATTCTTAACCTGGCGATCGGTATCAGTAACCTGGCAATCGGAGGTACATCGCTGCTTATCGTTGTAGGAGTTGCTCTTGAAACCGTTAAGAGTATGGAATCACAGATGCTTATGCGTCACTATAAGGGTTTCTTGGAATAATCTGATTTGACAATAAAAAAGTATTTACGGCATGAGCAGGCGAGACCTCACATGGTGGTGAGAGTTGCCCTGCTCTTGCGTCTTTGAATTATGTTTTAAGGAGGCACAGAATATGAGATTGATTTTATTGGCTGCTCCAGGCGCCGGAAAGGGTACACAGGCGGAGATGCTCAGTGAGCATTATAATATCCCCAGTATTTCAACCGGAGCGATTTTAAGAAAAAACATAAAGGAAGGAACAGAGCTCGGCAAGATAGCCGCAGAGTACATAAATGAGGGCAGGCTTATCCCCGATGAGCTTATGCTCAAGGTTATGGACGAAAGATTTAAGCAGGACGACTGCAAAAACGGCTTTATCTTAGACGGCTTCCCAAGGACCATAGCACAGGCTGAGGCGCTCAGCGCGTCTCCAATCGAGATAGACAAGGTGCTTTCCCTTGAGGTCGACGATGAAACCATTATCGAAAGACTGGGCGGCAGACTTGAGTGCAAGTCCTGCGGCTCCACATACCATACCGAGCATAAGCCGCCCAAGACTCCGGGCATCTGCGATAAGTGCGGCGGAGAACTGGGCACAAGGGCGGACGATAAGCCGGAAACGGTCAGAGAGAGGCTTCACACATACCACACCCAGACAGAACCGCTTATCGAGTATTATAAAAACAAGGGGCTTCTGAGAGTGGCGAAGGGTCAGAGTGAGATCGACGCGACAAGCAGGGTAGTGCTTGAGGCACTGGAGGCATAATATTGGTTGTAATAAAGTCAAAGTCTGAAATAGAAAAAATGCGGATCGCCGGACGGTATACCTACGAGACCCTTAAAAAGGTCGGCGAGGCTGTCCGCCCCGGCGTCACAACCGCCCAGCTTGATAAGATAGCGGAGCATTTTATCCATTCAAAGGGCTGCACCGGATCGTTTAAGGGCTACGGCGGTTTTCCCGGCACAGTGTGTGCCAGTGTGAACGATACGATAATCCACGGTTTTCCCGATGACGTCCCGCTTAAGGAAGGCGATGTTGTCAGCATAGACGTCGGCGCGTGCTACCGGGGTTATCACGGTGACGCCTGCCGCACATTTAAGGTTGGAAAAGTTGACGCAAAGACCGAAAAGCTTGTCCGCGTAACACGGGAAAGCTTTTTTGAGGCCCTCAAATTCGCAAGGGACGGGTACCGCATTTCGGACATATCAAGAGCGGTACAGAACTATGTTGAGTCCAACGGTTTTTCAGTGCTGCGCAACTATTGCGGTCACGGTGTCGGTGCTGAGCTTCATGAGGACCCGGAGGTCCCCAATTATGTTACCCGCAGCCGCGGAATAAGGCTGCGCCCCGGTATGGTCATAGCAATCGAGCCGATGGTCTGCGCCGGACGTAAAGACGTCTATGTGGACGACAACGAGTGGGCAGTTATCACAAAGGACGGCGAGAACACGGCGCACTATGAGAACACCGTGCTGATCACCGCAGGAGATCCGGTCCTGCTGACTTTGCCGGAGGGCTGCGAGGAAGTTGAATAATTCCGGTCGGATATGTATAAGCTGTAAATATGAAACAGGGAATTTTTACCGCAAAGGTGTATTATGAAAGATAAAAACAGACCGGCTCTTAAAGTCGGAGATATTGTAAGAGCAACGGCGGGCAGAGGCAGAGGCAGATCGTTTATTGTGGTTGCGGTCGAGGATGGCGGGTATGTCCGCATATCGGACGGCGACACCCGCAAGATCGACCGTGCCAAGCTCAAGAAAAATATGCATCTGGTCCGTTTGGGCTGCGCGGATGACACAGGCTTTCTGTCTGCGCCCGGCGGTACAGCAAACTCGGAGATAAGAAAAATATTAAAGGAGGTGTAGTTTTATGTCAAAGGAAGATATGCTTGAGGTAGAAGGTAAAGTTGTTGAGGCGCTGCCAAACGCTATGTTCAGGGTCGAGCTGGAGAACGGTCATAAGATTTTGGCGCATATTTCCGGCAAGCTGAGAATGCATTTCATCAAGATCTTGCCCGGCGATAAAGTAACGGTCGAGATATCGCCATATGACCTGACAAAGGGCAGGATCACATGGAGGGCGAAATAAGTTCGAATAAAATCTTGACTTAAAATTCAGGTAAAATTTATAAAACTTTGTTAAAGTTATACAGGGTATAATGATGTATATTTCTTGACTTTACAAAAAAATTATGGTAAAATAATACGGTTCGGAAGTATGGACGCCCATATTTTCGGATATAATACAAATTTAGGAGGTGAAGGAAATGAAAGTAAGACCTTCAGTTAAACCTATTTGTGAAAAGTGCAAAATAAT
>CANQKP010000088.1 GCA_947624495.1 uncultured Monoglobus sp.
CTCCGACTTGGCGCTCTCGATGAAGGCGCAGGTGTTGACCACGGCGGCGTCGGCCTCCGCCGGGTCGTCCGTCAGCGACACCCGTATAGTGTCTCCGATACCGTCAAGCAGCAGCGAGCCGATACCGATCGACGATTTAACTATGCCCTGGGCGGAGGTTCCCGCCTCGGTTACGCCCAAATGCAGCGGATAATCAAAGGTCTCGCTCGCCAAACGGTACGCCCGAACGGTTGTGGCAACGTTTGATGCCTTGAGCGACAGCACAATATCATCAAAATCAAATCGGTTCAGGATCTCCGCATGGCGCCGGGCGCTCTCCACCATAGCCCTCGGCAGGTCGCCGCCGCATTTTTCCAAGAGTCCCTTTTCCAGCGAGCCGCCGTTGACCCCGATCCGTATCGGGATGTTTTTGGCTCCCGCCGCCTTGGCGACCGCCGCCGCGTTATCCTCACCGCCTATGTTGCCCGGATTGATACGCACCTTGTCTATCCCGCGCTCTATGCACATCAGCGCAAGACGGTAGTCAAAGTGTATGTCCGCCACCAGCGGTATCGAGGTATTGTTTTTTATGACCTCGACCGCCTTGGCGCTTTCCTCGTCCGGCACGGAAAATCTTACTATATCGCAGCCCGCGTCCGCCAGAGCGTTGATCTGGGCTATGACTCTGTCGGTATCGGATGTTGGCACGTTGGTCATTGACTGCACGGCTATCGGATTGCCTCCGCCAACTAAAATATTTCCTATTTTAACTGTTTTAGTCTTCATATTATTGCTCCTTAAACGAGTGTTATGAATATTTTATCATAACCGCCTCTTATGTTCAAGACAAAAATTTGAAATAAATTCTGTCAATTCAGGTTTTTAATCATATAATAATTCGGGGTGGATTTTTGATGGAAACGCTGACAGTCACGGGAGACATATCCCATAAAATTTCACTTTTCAGAGACGGAAAACAAATCCTGTGCGAACCATGCTTCGCGGGCAGACGGGGTATCACTAAAAACAAGCGCGAGGGCGACATGGCAACTCCGGCAGGAACATTTGAAATCACCGCTGCGTTCGGCTTCGCGCCAAATCCCGGCTCCGCCCTGCCGTATATAAATATTACTCCGGGCACCATACTTGTGGATGACCCAAAGTCAAGGTTTTACAACCAAATAGTTGACGCATCCGCAATTGAGCCTGATTTTAAAACATTTGAGAAAATGTGGGAGCTTCCGGAATACAAATACGGCGCCATTATAGACTATAACCATGACCGCACTCCGGGCAAAGGCTCCGGAATTTTTCTGCACTGCGCGGCGCGCCCCTATACCGCTGGCTGCGTATCGGCGGACGAAGCCGTGGTAGTCAGGATACTCAAAAACCTTTCGCCGGGCGCGGTAATCATTATTGACGCTCCGGCTTAACAAAAAAGCCGGTCGAGTTTTTCCCCGACCGGCTTTAAAATCACTCTTAGTGGCAAATAATATTCTCGGTATCCTTGTCAAACAGGTGGATCTTGTTGGCGTCAATAGCAATCGTAATATGATCGCCGTGCTTGGTTGTTGAACGCGGATTAACTCTTGCCGTGAAATCGGTGTCGGCAACCTGGAAGTACAGGTATGTCTCGGCGCCCATCATTTCAACCAGGTCAATGTCTACCTGAGTGCAGCAATCGGGAGCGTTCGCAATAAACGCCTGATCGTCATACATATCCTCAGGTCTGATACCCATAACAACTTCCTTGCCGTTGTACTTCTTAAGCTCAGCCTTGTTGCCCTTGCCGTCGGGGAGCTTAATTGAGAAGTTACCGGTCTTAAGATATGTACCGTTAGCGCCTGCGTCAACTGTTACGTTCAGGAAGTTCATCTGCGGTGAGCCGATGAAGCCGGCAACGAACATATTGCAGGGATAATTGTAAAGATTTGTCGGGGAGTCAACCTGCTGGATGATACCGTCCTTCATAACAACAATTCTGGTACCCATTGTCATAGCTTCCGTCTGGTCATGGGTTACATAGATAAATGTCGTCTGCAGCTTCTTGTGCAGCTTACCAATCTCTGTTCTCATCTGAACTCTCAGCTTAGCGTCCAGGTTGGAGAGAGGCTCATCCATAAGGAATACCTTAGGAGTACGAACGATAGCGCGGCCCAGCGCAACACGCTGTCTCTGACCGCCGGACAGAGCCTTCGGCTTTCTGTCAAGCAGATGCTCGATACCCAAAATCTGAGCAGCCTCGATAACCTTCTTCTTGATCTCGTCCTTCGGAACCTTTCTCAGCTTAAGACCGAACGCCATATTCTCGAAAACCGACATATGCGGATACAGAGCATAGTTCTGGAAAACCATAGCGATATCTCTGTCCTTGGGAACAACGTCGTTCATCAGCTTATCGCCTATGTAGAGTTCGCCCTCGCTGATCTCTTCAAGACCCGCGATCATTCTCAGGGTTGTTGACTTACCGCAGCCGGAAGGACCAACAAAGATTATAAATTCCTTGTCTTCGATTTCAAGATTGAAATCCTTAACAGCGGTAAAACCACCTTGGTATGTCTTGTAAATACCTCTTAAACTTAAACTTGCCATAGATAAATGACCTCCTATTTATAATTATTCTAAAACATTTCTATTGAAATACAATTATATTCTAACATACTTAAGTCGAGAAAAAAAGAGATTAATTAACCAAAATTAAAAAAAAGATTTTAGGCAATTTGCATAGCAAAATTTTACTCTTTTTCAAATTTAGGTAATACTGCACAAAATTTCGGCTTACTCTTGATATATTTTGCCTTTGATAGTATAATACCCTTATATAATGCTGATTTTTAGGAATGCGGAGTTGATAAATAATGGTAAGAGTTGGAGTATTGGGCGCTACAGGATATGCCGGTATCGAAGTCGTACGCCTGATAGTTTCGCACCCCCATGCGGAGCTTAAGAGAGTGGTTTCGCAGAGCTTTGTGGGTCAGAAAATTTCGGATGTTTACCCAAATCTCAGGGGCATATGCGACACGGAATGCACCGCCCTTGATGTTGACGATATAGCCAAAAACTGCGACGTTGTGTTCACCGCTCTGCCCCACGGCGCGTCAAAGACGGTCATTCCGTCATTGTTCGAAAAAGGGCTTAAGGTCATCGACCTCAGCGGCGACTTCAGATATAACGACGCGAAAGTATACGAAGAATGGTACGGCGAGCCTCACTCGGCTCCTAATGTCCTGGCGCAGTCTGTATACGGTCTGTGCGAGCTGCACAGAGATGAGATCAGGACCCACCGTCTGATAGGCAATCCGGGCTGCTACACCACCTGCTCGATATTGGCGCTTGCGCCGCTGGTCGCGGCAAAGGCGGTTGATGCAAAGAGCCTTATCGCCGATGCAAAGTCCGGCGTCACCGGTGCGGGACGCAGCGCTGTGCTTCCCAACCTTTACTGCGAGGTCAACGAGTCGGTCAAAGCGTACAAAGTTGCTACCCACCGTCACACCTCAGAAATTGAGCAGGAGCTTTCGCTGCTTGCGGGCGAGGATATAAAGCTGTCGTTCACGCCCCACCTTATACCGATGCAGCGCGGAATACTTTCGACCTGCTATGCAAATCTTGTAAAACCGATGACGACCGAGGATGCGGTCCGGCTTTACAAAGAATTTTATAAGGGCGAGGAATTCGTCAGGGTGTACGATGCGGGGACCCTGCCTGAGATCAAGCACGTTGCCGGCTCCAACTACGCCGCAATAGGCGTTGTTGTGGACTTGCGGCTGAACCGCGCCGTTGTGGTTTCATGCATTGACAATTTAGTAAAAGGCGCCGCGGGACAGGCTGTCCAGAACATGAACATCATATGCGGCTTTGACGAGGGCGAAGGTCTGCGCCAAGCGGGAATGTATCTGTAAAAAGGAGTTTTGAAAATGCGCAAAATGGAAGATTTAATAAACAGAGCCGAAATTCTTATAGAGGCTCTGCCTTATATGCAGAAGTTCGAGGGCGCCACGATAGTCGTAAAATACGGCGGAAACGCGATGATAAACGAGGAGCTTAAAAACTCGGTCATGGACGACATAATACTTCTTAAATACATAGGCTTAAAGCCGATCGTCGTCCACGGCGGCGGTCCGGACATTTCCGCGGCGCTTGCCAAATCCGGCATAGAAAGCAAATTTATTAACGGTTTAAGATATACCGATAAAGCGACAATGGACATAGCGCAGCAGGTGCTTATCGGAAAGACAAACAAGGAGATCGTGTCGCTGCTTAACACCAAAGGCGGCAGAGCCGTCGGCATAAGCGGCATTGACGCAAGCTTTATCGAATGCAGGCGCCAGACGACGGTCGTCGACGGCGAGGAGAAGGACCTGGGATATGTGGGCGATATTGTTCACGTTAAGAATTGCATACTCGACCTGCTCTCGTCCGACCAGTATATCCCGGTGATAGCGCCTATAGGCACTGATGAGCTGGGCAACAGCTACAACATAAACGCCGACACTGTAGCTTCCGCGGTTGCGAAAGCGGTCCAGGCGGAAAAGCTGGTGCTGCTCACCGACGTTGAGGGGCTTAAGGACGACCACGGCAATATTATTTACGAGGCGCACACTCAGGAAATAAACGAGATGATAGGCTCCGGTGTGATCAGCGGCGGCATGATACCCAAGGTCCTCGGCTGCTGCGACGCGATATACGCCGGCGTCAGCGGCGTGCATATCATTGACGGCAGAATTCCCCACTGCCTGCTGCTGGAGATCTTCACCAAGTCGGGCATCGGCACCCTTATCAGAGGAGATAAATACTAACGTAGGGACTAGGGACTACGTTGTAATCTATTTGTTACTTGAAATATTTGTCGTATTATGGTATTATAATTGCGGCAGCATAGCTGCAAGTGCGAAATATTTCGTGCGGAGAAACACTTATGCGTAAATAAAATATGCAAAAGTAAAAGGCAGAGATAGAAACGTAAGGACGGTTGGTCGCTTCATTCCTTTCTAAACACTTAACATTGTGTTTAAGACATAAAGAAAGGAGTGATGCTTATGAAAGATTTTACTTTCAGAATTTTATTTGCATTGCTCGTAATTATCATAATTTTTGCGATTTTTGCAATAACGGTGCAATAAAAATGACAACCGCCCATGTTTACCGGATCAGGGCAGTTGTCAAAACTTCTCCTTGAAGCGGCTGACCGTTTTTACGCTCTGCCGTTTCTCTTTATATTGATATTATATATTAATATTCTGCATTTGTCAAGTTTTAATAAATATTTATTTGATTATCATATATTTTGTCCTCAAAAGTCTTACATATCTTACATAAATCT
Organism: uncultured Monoglobus sp.; assembly: GCA_947624495.1. Taxonomy (GTDB): domain Bacteria; phylum Bacillota; class Clostridia; order Monoglobales; family Monoglobaceae; genus Monoglobus. Next base: position 5,300 of record CANQKP010000088.1, read on the forward strand.
TACATATAATTCGGGTATGTAAGACATCACAAAGCACGTAAAATCAGGGGGTTCAGGGGTATTGTCTTACATTCTTACATTTTTACAAAAATGTATATATAAAAAACTTTTTAAATTTACGAGAGTATTTGTTTTGATGTAAGAATGTAAGACAACGTAGTAAATAGCGAATACGCGATGTAAAACAGTGCGCAAATGTAGTATTATCCGCGCGCACGTTGGGAAAAAAAGAAAAGCCTCTCCCTGGGGAGAGGTGGCAGGCGAAGCCTGACGGAAGGGGTAGTATTTTCACCAAAAACTGTTTTGCTTTGAATGACGCGCCGTCCTATACGAACGGTGTGAAACATCATTTACCGAGCTTGTAGGGGCGGATATTATCCGCCCGCACCCTGAGATTTAAATATCATGGGAGCCTATTCCCCCTCAGTTCGTCGCAATCCGCCTTTTATCATTATTATAAATTCAGCTTGTCAAATGCCGCGGCAAACGGGTTGTTCTGCTCTTCATTCTTATTTTGGTTCCTGAGATAATTCTGCACATCGCGTTTTGACGCTCCACCCTGATTTTTACGCTCTTTGAACGCCGAATACTTTTCGCGGTAGCCGCAGGAACAGTAAAAGCTCTTTTTGTCGCCTTCGCCGCGAAGCTCCATTTTTTTGTGACATTCCGGACAGCGGGCGTTTGTCACTATGCTGACCGAGCGGCGGTAACCGCATTCCCTGTCCTGGCAGACCAGCATCTTGCCCTTTTTTCCGTTTACCTCAAGCAGGAACTTGCCGCATTCGGGACAAGTCTTTTTCGTCATATTGTCATGTCGGTAAGTCTCACGGCTGTTTTTAACCGCTTTGACCAGATTCGTGGCGTAACCCTCGATTTTTGAAATGAATTTATTTTTGTCCGCGCCGCCCTTTGCTATCCGGTCAAGCTCCCTCTCCCACTGAGCGGTGAGCAGCGGCTCCTTAAGATCCGGCGGCACAAGGTCGATCAGCTGTATTCCCTTAGACGTCGGGACCATGCTGCTGCCCTGTTTTTCAACATAAAACGCGGAGTACAGCTTTTCGATTATATCCGCTCTGGTCGCGGGAGTTCCCAGACCGCCGCCTAAATATTCCTTCATGTTCTTGTCTTTTAAAAACCTTGACGGGTTCTCCATTGCCGAAAGCAGGCTCGCCTCGGTGTACCGCGCGGGCGGTTTGGTCTTTCCTGTCTTTATGAACACGTTTTTGCATACAAATTCGTCGCCGGTTCTCATTTTGGGCAGTGTCTGCTTCCGCTCCTCGATACGGATCTCCTCCGTATCCTCCTCTTCAAAGCTGTATTCGGCAGTATACACCGCTTTCCAGCCCTTTGAAGTCTCCTCCCTGCCTCCGGCTCTGAACTTATGGTCTCCGCACTCGAACTTCGCTTTGATTTGATTATATTTATACGGCGGCATAAAGCACGCCAAAAACCGCTTTATGACCAGCGAGTATATACGCTTCTCCTCCTGAGACAGGCTGATCATCGGGACCCGCTCCTCGGTCGGGATAATAGCGTGGTGGTCCGAAACCTTGGCATTGTTTACACACGCCTTGTTTATCTTATAGTTTTTCCGCAGTATTTCATTCGCAGCGTCCTCAGCCTTGGACACCGCTCTCAGACGGTCGGCGAGAGTTGGTACGATGTCGTCGGTCAGGTACCGCGAGTCGGTTCTGGGATATGTCAGAGCCTTGTGCTGCTCATACAGCTTTTGCATTATGTTAAGCGTCTGCTTCGGCGAGTATCCGTACAGCTTGCTGGCGTCTCTCTGCAGCTCGGTCAGGTCGTAGAGCATTGGCGCAAGGGTCTGCTTTTCAGCGCTCTGCATAGACTTAAGCTTAAAGCTTTTGCCCTTTACCTCCTTTGCGATCTGCTCCGCCCTTTCGCGGCTGAAGGTGCTGCTGCCGCTTTCGCCGCTCCATGAAACAAACAGCTTTCCCAGATCCGCCTCAATTGTGTAGTATTCCTTCGGCACAAATTTGCGTATCTCTTCCTCACGGCGGACCAGCAGCGCCAAGGTCGGCGTCTGCACCCTGCCGGCGGAGAGCTGCGCGTTAAATTTGCAGGTAAGCGCCCGCGTCACATTAAGACCCACCAGCCAGTCGGCTTCCGCCCTTGCCTGAGCCGCCATATACAGATTTAAATACTCCTTACCGTCCCTCAGGTTCGCGAAGCCCTGGCGTATAGCCTTATCGGTCTGGGACGAGATCCACAACCGCTTTATCGGCTTTTTGACCCCTGCCTTTGCGATGATCCAGCGCGCGACAAGCTCGCCTTCGCGTCCGGCGTCAGTGGCGATTATGATCGAGCCTACCTCGCTGCTGCGAAGCTGCTTCTTGACCGCGCTGAACTGCTTTGAAGTCTTGGGTATCACCCGAAGCTTCATGGGCTTTGGCAGCATAGGCAGGGTGTCCATGCTCCATGTCTTGTACTGATCGCCGTAAGTTTCGGGGTCGCACAGTTCAACAAGGTGTCCCAGTGCCCATGTAACGATATACTTGTCTCCAATCAGGCAGCCATCGCCCTTGCGCGTGCATTTGAGTACCCTCGCAAGCTCTCTGCCGACCGAAGGCTTTTCCGCTAAAACCAATGTTTTTGACATATATAATTCTCCTTATTTAAGATCACTTCGCTCAAGTCCTTGTCTTTTGTCCCAGTTTACCATATTCCGCAATGAATTGCAAGTGCATGAGGGCTACAAAAAAACTGCGCCGAAGCGCAGTTTCTTTTCATAAGTACAATTAAATCAGACTATGCAGACGGAGCGTCAACAGGACATACGTTTGCGCAGTTACCGCAATCGATGCACTCGTCAGCATTTATCTCATACTTTGCATCACCCTCCGCAATGCAGGAAACGGGACATTCGCTTGCGCAAACACCGCACTTGATGCAATCATCACTGATCTGATAAGCCATTGTATTCACCTCGCTATTATAAAATTCAATCAAAACTACATTTGCATTATAAAGCATATACGCGTGTTTGTCAAGAATTAAATTTATAATTTACAGTAATTTTATGGTAATGTTACAAACTGTTGATAGCGTCCTCAATGGTGATTTCCGACTCCTTGCTGAACTTATCGACGGCTATCTTATTTCTGGGTCCGTGGGTCAGGCATCCCGCGCCGCCGATACAGCCGCCGACACACGCCATTCCCTCGATAAAGTTTATGTTTCCGATACCCTTTGACGCTTTGAGCAGCGCAGCCCTGCACTCCTCAATTCCGTCGCAGGACACCGCGTTTAACTCAAACTCACCGTTGCCTTGCTCCTTGAGCGCCTCGGAGACAGCCTCCGCCAATCCGCCGCAGCGGGCGAATATTCTGCCGAACGGCGACGCTCCGCCGAAGGTGTCGGAATCCACATCGGTCTCCTCAAGCTCCATAAGGTCGATGT
>CANQKP010000089.1 GCA_947624495.1 uncultured Monoglobus sp.
CAGAATTATCAAAGCTGACGAAGCCTCTCACTATGTAACCGGTGTCGTGTACGAGCCTATGACGGCAGATACCGACAACAACTACATGACAGAAGGCGAGATAATAAAGGCGGCGCACTGGTTTATGAAGAACGCTGGAAACGTAGACCTCCAGCACGACTTCACCAAGCTTGAAGGCGCGTCTGTTGTCGAGTCATGGATAACTAAAGCCGACTGCGAGATAGAAGGTCAGCCCATCAAGAAAGGCACTTGGATGATGACTGTTGAAGTCACAGACAACGAAGTGTGGGAAAAGGTACAGAAGGGCGACGTTACCGGCTTTTCTATGGGCGGTGTCGGGACTTACAGCGAGACGGACGATGACATTTCGGAGCCTGTTTCAAAATCGGACGGTAATCAAAAGGTCGGCATCTTGAAGGCGTTTGCAGACTTCCTCGGACTCGGCACCGTTATGAAAGGTGTCGTCAGAGAGCAGTATGAAACGCAGACCAAAATCAATAATTTTTGGACGGCATTTGATGTTTTGAAAACAAGCCTCGGAAAGTACAGTAGCATCGACGACAAATTCGTCCTCGATGATGATGAGGAGTCGATACGCGAGAAGCTGGCTGACTTCAACGAGATTATCACGGAGCTTTTGACGAGCAACAACATCAAGGAGACTCTCGAAAAGTCGGCTATCAAAAAAGCCAAGAAGGAGGAGAATGATATGACGAAGGAAGACGTACAGAAAATCGTTGACGAGTCCGTAGCAAAAGCTATGAAGCAGTCGAACGATAAGGCGGCTGAACAGATAAAGAAGGAAGAACAGCCCACAGAAATCACAGAGGAAGTTATCAAGAAGATGGTTGCTGACGCAATGGCGGCTGCTGCCGTTCAGAAGTCAGAAAAGGAAGATACGCTCACTGTCGAAGCTGTACAGGAGATGGTTACGAAGGCTGTAAACGAAGCCATGGCTCCTGTATTGAAGTCTACCGGCATACCGTCAAATCTTAACGATGACGGCGAGGGCGTTCAGAAGTCGGAAGGTCATTATATGGATGACATTTTCAGATAATAACGAAAGGAGAATATTGAAATGGCAATATCTAATGCAGACATTATAAGAAAAGCCGGCACAATCACCACTGGCGGCTTTACTCCCGAAGGCGGCTATGGCATACTCAAGCCCGAACAGGCGCAGAAGTTTATCCAGCAGACCTTTGAGGCGACACCGCTCGGACCGCTCGTTCGCCACGTTATGCGTAGAGCGAAGACTGGCGAAATCGACAAGATAGGCATCGGTTCGAGACTGCTCAGAGAGAAGGTCGAGAACACCGACGATGGCTACAGAGCAGGTGTAAACACGGCGGCTATCAAGTACGCTACCACAGCCGTAAGACTGCCGTGGGAGATTACCGAAGAAACACTGAGGGAGAACATCGAAGGACAGAACCTCGCCAAAATCATTACCGACCTGATGACAACTCAGCTCGGCGTTGACCTCGAAGACCTGTACATTAACGGCGACGAGGATATGGCGAAGGTAAACGAGTTCAGCGATGGCGAAACCTACGAGAAGGGTGCTTATGTTAAGCACGAAGGCAAGCTCTATGTGTTCACAGAGAAGCACGAGCATGGCGCATGGTCTGGCTCAGATGTTAAGGAGTACGGCGAAGCATCTGACGCTGACTTCCTCAAGATTAACAGCGGCTGGACAAAACAGCTTTTGGACGGCGCACACGTTGTTGATAAGTCGCTTTCGTCGAACATCACACTCGACACATTCTATGAGGCTTTGCAGTCGCTCCCCAACAAGTTTAACAACGGCAAGCTCAGATGGGTAATGTCGCCGCACAGAAAGCAGGAGTGGGAGCGTTACTTGCTCAATCAGGCTATCAACAACGGAGGTATCATCACCGACAGCCGTATCGAAAATCCGCTTACTATCCCTGCAATAACTGCGCCGGCGATGCCGGATGACAAGATTGTCCTCACCGACCCGCAGAACCTCATCGTTGTCAATACATACGATGTAATCGTTCGTTCGACTACGGAAGGTAAGGAAGCAATCATGCAGGATAAGCGCTTCTATGTTGCTCATCTTGATTTCGATACCATTATCGAGGAGCTTGACGCTGCTGCAATCATTAACGGCTTGAAGTAATAGGAGGTCAGCATGAAGAAGATAAAGCTTATTAAAGGTCTCTCCTACACATTCACCGTACCGAACGGCGAAACGGTCAAGGTAACAAACAAGGCAGTTGCATCGGTAAGTGACGAAGCATACGAGTATGCAATGTCAACTGGTTACTTTGAGTGCGTTCCTGTAAAGGAAACACCCGAAAGAAGCCCCGAACAGGCAAAAGCCGATAACAAGGAGCTTGAAGCTTGCACCAAGCAGGAGCTTGCAGCTATAGCCGATGACAAAGGCGTTGATATATCTTCATGCAAGACAAAAGCGGAGATGATAGAAGCTATCAAGGCAAGCTCGGACAGCTCCGACCGCTCAGAAGTAGCAGAAGCTGACTTTGGGGAGTGATGAAGTATGCCTGCAAGACCGTGGGTAACGCCGGAAGAAGTTAAGGAATACAGCAGCGAGCCTTGTATATCAAGCAGGACAGAAGCGAGATTACGGATGGATATATCGAGAGCCGAAAGCTATATCCTTGCATATACGAGGAACAAAGGCTTGCTCGATGACAACATATACCCTACCATACCGGATGACATCAGAAACGCAGTCATAATACTGGCTGAATATTATGGAGTTCAGTCGGTAAATCGTGGGTACACGTCCGAAAGCTTTGACGATTATTCCTACTCAAAGGATGCGTCAACGGCTGTAGATATATCCCTGCTCGGCTTAGACTACCTGCTTGACGATTACATCATATCGGAAGGCTCAGGCAAGATCACGCTGGAGGCGTTCATCGTATAACGGAGGTGTTTTTATGTTTGATGATTTTCTCAACCATACGGTTGATATATATCACGGTAAAAAAGTCCCCGTTGACAAAGGATTTGGCTTGACTGCTGGATTTAGGTATGAGTACGGCGATGAGCCTGACATATCGGCACTGAAATGCCATGTAAGCGTTAAAGGCACAGGCACAATAGCATCATCTCAAGGAGACCCGTTCAATAGTTACGGCGGCAGAGTAAAGCTTGTCGTTCCATACGGGACAGATTTGAGAGTCAATGACAAGGTGTATGTTCCGGAGCTTGACATGGAATTTATTGCAGAACTGCCGAGAGATGTTCAGAATCATCACCGTTTTTCTTATATCAAGCGATTTGACGGCACAGGGGAGTATATCTAATGGGAGTGACTATTGATTATTCGCAGTACGAAGATTTCTTTAACAGGCTGAGGATTGTAGCTACAAGGAGCTTCCAGAGCGACTTCAAGAAAATGCTCGAAGGAGCTGCTACCGAATTTCTCAGCATGGTTCAGGACGCTATACTTGCACACGGCAATGTTGACACCAGATTGATGCTTAACAGCTACAAGAAGGGCGGTCCTGAAAATGTATGGGTAGAAGGCGGAATGTCATATGAGGTAGGCAGTAATGTCTACTACTGCAAATATGTAAACTACGGACACCACACAAGAGGTGGTGGAAGCTGGGTTGAAGGTTCGCATTTCTGGGAAGAAGCAGTAAGAGCTATGGAACACGAGTTCCCAAAATACGTCCATGCAAAATTTGCCGAATGGCTTTCAAACTTGATATAGGAGGACACAATGACACAGGAGATGGCAAGTATAGCGAGGGCTATCACATCTTTGCTCGATGACTACAATGTGTTTTATAACCAAGTGCCGGAGGGATATAGCTCTCCGGCTTTGTATTTTCCTGTTCCCACAGTTGAGGTTGAGAGCGACAGTCTCAGCAGCTTCAAATACCATTATAGCTGGTACATTAAGGTATTCCACAAGACCACTCAAGCGGTATGGGAGGCTGCGAGCCTGATACAAAGCTTTTTTAAGGAGCATCGCAATCTTGTTCCGATTGTTAAAGAAGATGGGAGCTACACGGACAAATACTTGAAAACCTTTGACGTGAAGGTGACTGAGGTTGATGCAAACACTATGCAGGTCTACGTCAGGTGGGATAGTCACAGAGGATATGCTGACGGTGAGCATATCACCAATTACGACGCACATGTTGTGCAGAAAGGAGAAACATGAACATGGCTAAAGGAACCGAAGCTAAGGTTACTGAAACCAATGCTGCTGTAACGACAGCGGCAGAACCGAAGTTCAAACTCGAAAAGCTCCGTTCAAACTGCACTAAGCTGTTCAAGGTAACGAGTGCTTACTTTGACGGAGCAACAAGCTGCTTATCTGCTGATAGGCAGTACACAATTAAGGAAATAGCCCAGATCATAGAAGATTGGGGAAAGAAGGAGGCTAAATAATGGCAAGTGGTACGTTCATTCCGGGAATTGAAAAGCCGCGTCCCGGTCAATATTTTAACATTCACGGTACAGGCTCCCCCACAATCAACACCGCTGCAAGAGGCGCGGCTCTTGTAATGCTTACGAACTACGATTGGGGACCGACTGGCATCGTAACTATAAACGGCGCAGCTGTTGATGCCAACAAAGCCATGCTCGGCAGAAGCGTAACGGCTGATAACCCCGGTATGCTCATGGTACGCGAGGCGTTAAAGGGAGCCGCTACCGTTTACGCTTACATCAACAATCAGGGCGAGAAGGCTAAAGGCGAAGTCGGCGACCTGTCCGTCACTGCCAAGTACGGTGGCACTCTCGGAAACAGTCTGAAAGTTGTCGTTGAAACCAATGTAGTAGGCGGCTTTGATGTCACCGTCTATCTCGGTGCAGATGCCGTTACCTTCATTGAAGGCGTAGCAACTGTCGGCGATGTTATAGCAGCCGGCTCCAACTATGTTGATTTCGCGGTAAAGGCAGAAGGCTCGGCAGAGACTGCTCTCACCGAAGAAGCAGGTGCATCTCTGTCAGGTGGTACAGATGTCAAGACTACAAACGCCGAGGCATCTGCATATCTCGACGCTGCGGAGACAGTAGACAGCAACGGCATATCTTTCCCGTTCACCGAGTCCCAGCTCCACTCCCTTGCAAAGAGCAAGGCTCAGTATCTCAGAGAGTCTATGGGACGGTCAACAGTTATCGTATGCCCCAATTACGACGGAAATTACGAAGGCATAATCAACGTAACCAACGGCGTAACGCTGAAAGATGGCAGCGAGATAACCCCCGTCATTGCTACCGCCTATGTTGCAGGTATCAGCGCGGGAGCTACAGATTTGGAGTCCAATACATACAAGGTGTACGAAGGCGCAGATTCTGTACTGGAGCCGAAGTCGAACGAAGAAGCTGTCGCTGCTATTAAGAACGGCGAGTTTTTCTTCTCTGTAAGCGAGAGAGGCGAGGTCATAGTCGAGTATGACATCAACAGTCTTACTACCTATACCAGCACGAAGCCCAAGTCGTACAGAAAGAACAAGGTAATTCGCGTCATCGACAGCGTGAGGGACATGATTAAAAACTCATTTGCCCCCAACCAGTACACCAACGACGAGAGAGGCTGGAGCGAGATGGAAAGCGCGGGACGTGCTATCTTAAAGTATTTCGGCGAGCGCGGTTCAATCAAGAATGTTGACCTCGATGCCGACTTCAAGGTAGACACCAGCTTGTCTGTAGACGACAGTACATACTTCAACGTCGCTATCCAGCCCGTTGACGCTGCCGAGAAGCTGTATTTCGATATAGCTACATCGTAATGAAGGGAGGAGTTCAAAGTGGCAGATGAAACTTATAACAAGAGACGGCATTTATGCAACGAAGGCAAGGTAAAACTTGACGGCGTAACCGTACTTGATGCGGTTAAGTTCAAGGTCGTAAGCACACCGGAAGTTGCAGAGTCGAGAGGTTTGGGCGAGAGAGTGAAGTCGAAGCGTTACAAGGGCGTTGAACACAAAATCACTCTCACCACATACAAGTCCACGAAGGCATACAAAGGAGCAATTCAGAAGTACCTCGATACCGGTGAAACGCCTGAGTTCACCATAACGGGTATAGACGAGTATGCTCATAGCGATTACTACGACACGAACGGTCACGACACCGTAACCTGCAAGGGTTGTGTAATCACGTCTGACGTACCGCTGATGGACCTCGACACAGAGGGAGATTATGCAAAAGATGAGCTGGAGCTGTCGGCTTATCAGGTTACATCTTAATAACGGCTTAAATTGGATTTTAAGAGGGTGTTCTTATAGGACACTCTCTTATATTCCTTAAAGCTTTACTGCACGATACAGACCCAAAATGAGAAAAATAGGAGGAATATATCATGGGAAACCTTAGTGCGTTTATGAGAAAAGAGTTTAAGACCGAAACGATAGTCGAGATTGAAGGCTTCGACAGGTTCAGAGATGAGAAGGGAAACGTCCTTCCGTTCAAGGTCAAGAAACTCAGCTATGAGAAGATAAATCAGATCCGCGACTTCCACAGCATTGAAAAGGTGGCGTATGACAAGAAGACAAGAAAGCCTGTCGTTGTTGATGGCATTGTAGCGAAGGACATCAAATATGACAACGACAAGGCTAATGCCAACATAGTTGTTGAGGCTCTTGTTTACCCCAACCTTAAGGATAAGGAGCTTATGGCATTTTACGATTGCGACGAGTATATCCAGATGCCGTCGAAGCTGTTTACCCCTATCGAATACGTTGAACTTATGAGGAGAATATGGCTCGTTCTCGGACTCATAAGCCCCGATGACGATGAAGAAGACAACAGAAAGGGTCAGTCTGCTCCGGAAGATGAAAATCCCGAAATTACTGAGATAAAAAACTCATAAATCAAGTCGGCTCCGAAGCGTATTGGTGGCACATGCTATGGCAACGTAAGGGTGTAACGCTCGATGCGTTCCTAAAGATGTCGCCAAGAGAGCAGGCTTGTTACATTGCGTCTGAAAGCATAGAGTTAGAAACTCCGGTTACATCAATCGGAAGGTTTGAAAAAGCTATGTTGAAAACAAAGAAATAGGAGGTGAGTTGAATGGCAAGCGAATCGTTTACAGCTATATTCGATGCTCGTGATAATATGAGTTCTGCGTTGAATAGCATGGCATCGAGCGGCAATAATCTTGTAGGCACATTCAAAAAGGTTGCTACTGCTGCTGCGGCTGCTTTTAGCGTCAAGAAAATATTTGATTTCGGCAAAGAATGTCTGTCTACAAGCCGTGAGTTCGAGAGTGGCATGGCGGAAGTATTCACACTGCTTCCGGGCATGAGCAGCGACGCCATGGCGAGCATGAAAGATGATGTCAAGGATTTCGTTAAAGATACAGGTAACACGCTCGGTGGAACCACAGCAGCCTTGTATCAGGCTATCTCAGCAGGTGTTGACAAGGACAATGCTATTAACTTCCTCACTACTGCAAACAAGGCAGCGGTCGGAGGTGTATCTGACCTTGAAACGGCTGTTGACGGCTTATCATCTGTAACAAACGCATACGGTCAGAACGTCCTTTCAACCGAAAGAGCGTCAGACCTGATGTTTACGACCGTAAAACTCGGTAAAACCACCTTCGGCGAATTAGCATCAAGCCTGTATAACGTAGTTCCCACAGCTGTTGGTGCAGGTGTTTCGTTCGATGACGTATCGGCAGCCCTCGCAGCAATGACGGCACAAGGTATGCCTACGGCATCGGCTACCGTAAAGCTCCGACAAGCTATATCCGAATTGTCTCAGTCAGGAACGGAAACAGATAAGACGTTCCGGAAGGTGGCAGGACAAAGCTTTAAGGAGTTCATTGCCGGTGGAGGCAACCTTCAAGGAGCTTTGCAGATTCTTGAAAAGGAAGCCCAAAGGACAGGTCTTGGTATTGATGACATGTTCAGTTCAGTACAAGCCGGAAGTGCCGCACTCGCCCTTACAGGTACTGGAACGGAGAAGTTCACTCAAGCTGTAAAAGGTATGGCGAACGCTGCCGGTGCTACCGATGCTGCATATGAAACAATGGAAAACACCTCCGAACACAAAATAAAGAAGATGAAAGCACAATGGGAGGTAATGAAGGCAGATGTAGGCGCGGCGTTGTCAGACGCTTTACTTCCTGCTATGGAAGCACTGTCTGCAAACATGCCGCAGATTACAGCTGCAATGACAGAATTTGGAGGACTGCTCGCATCCGGAGTAAGAGCGGCTGTACCGCTGTTCACTGCCCTCGTCAACAACATTGATAAGGTTATAGCCGGAGTTAAGGCACTGGCTGTAGCTTGGGCTGGTGTTAAAATTGCAAATGGTGTCTCTGCTATAACCGGTGCTGTCAAAGGTCTCGGAAGCGTACTTGGTCTTGGCGGCATGGCATCGGCAGGGGCTGCCAGCGCGGGTGGAGCTGCCGGAGTTACAGGCGCATTGGGAGGCTTTACTTCTGCAATATCCGGCATGGGTACGGTTCTTGCAGGAGCAGCAGGAACAATCGCTCCGGTCATTGGCGGTCTTGGATTGCTGGCGGCTGGATTGGTAGTAGCTGCGAAGGTATCAGACGAAACCAACTTCCATTGGGCTGATGATATGCTGGAGTCTTCAAGAACTGTCGCTGAACAGTCAGAAGGTCTCAAGGAGTATGTAAACACCGCACAGCAGTTGAAGGATATAGAGCTTGTACTGAAAAACCCCGATAGCTCAAAGGAAGAAATAGATGAAGCGAAGCAGAA
>CANQKP010000090.1 GCA_947624495.1 uncultured Monoglobus sp.
GAATGTTACTTCGTGTCCGGGGTTTTCGCGAACGAGCTTCTGCTTGAGGTCGTCAACGGTCATGTTGTTATCAAGAGCAGCTTCAACAACGTCAACGAGCCTTTCATCGTCGAGATAAGCCCATATCGTTTTTCTTCTTTTATGCCTTACCATAGCGTTTTCCTCCTGATATAAAGTCATTAAAGGCTTTTTGTAACAAGGTAAACATCATTTCATTAGCCTGTATGCAATCGACAAATTGCCCTTTTTCATCAAGTAGATTTACACCACATTCATTATTATGATTTTTTTTATATTCATTGTATCGAACAGCTAAATGTGCAAGTAACTTATAATCCAATAAATCATCTATAAAATCAAAAACTATATTCTTGATCTCATATTCCTCTTTTGAAATCTCTTTGAGGTTTGCTATTGAATCTTCTGTAAGTCCTGTTACCGCTCCAATATCCGCCGCTTGCGCTGTCCTATACTCAGATAAACCAAGCAAATAATCTGTAGTAACGCCGAAATACTTTGCAATCTGTATTATCATTCCTGATTTTAAATCACGTTCGCCCTTTTCCCATTGCGCTACAGATTGTTGTTTTACATATAGTTCATTTGAAAGAGCAAGCTGTGTTAATCCCTTTTCCTCTCTTAATTCTCTAATTCTATCAGAAATGTTGTTTTGTTTCATAAATATTTCGTCCTTTCTTAGAAATTATAGTCGTAATACTCGTGCCTTCCTTTTATCGCAATCAAGTCCCCCGGTCTGCCATACTGATTATAAACATTAGACCAGTACAGCGTAGTCAGTTCCCCGTTCTCATCAGGCTCATATGTCCATTCCTGCTCATCCTGATTTACACAATGGGCTGCAAATCCTCCTGCAACATACTGCGGCTTAAAATCTGGTGAGAGAATAGCCTTATCCCTGCGTATTGTGATAGTCGCCTTTGTGACCTTAACTATGGTTCCTGCATGGCGGTCAGTATACAGCTTCACCGTTGCTCCGTCTCCTACTTTGGCATTTGCCGGAGTCAGGTGAAGTTTATCAAATTCTCTGATTTCTTCATACAGCTGTTCCGTAATATCATCGGCGATTACTCTCGCTCTCGGCTCGGTTCTCGCTCTCCAGTAATCAATTCTTCTCGCCTTATTCAAAATCGACTCGTTCTTCACGATGTACTGAGCGTTCTTGCTGTCTATCTGATCGGCTATGGTTCTTAGTTCTTCTGTCGTCATGTTCAATCTCCTTTCACCTTTTCAAACCCGTAAAACTTATACATATAGTATAATGCTTCAATTAATATACCGTGTTGTCAGGCATGGTCTTAGTTTTTTCCCATAATTCCGTAAATGATATTGTATTATCGACAAAATCATATAATGTATCATAACATGAGGTTATGTTCATTTCGTCAACATACTGCATATACTCATCACATATGGCTATCGCTAAACGGTATGTTTGGTCACACGCCAACTCCAAGCGCTCAAACTCTTTACACCAATCGTAAATAATAATCGCTATAATGTAATTTTTACTCATTTTCTTTTCCTCCCTGAAAATTAAGTGGTTTATTTTTGATTACGGGCGTATCGTAGCACCTACTCCTACGTTGTCAAGGGTTTTTTGAAAAAAATTAAAAATTTTTTATTTTTCATTCTCCGCGCTTTTTTGCCTGTTCTGCCTTGAACTTTTGATAATCTGCGAACTCTCTGCCTTTTACTTCTCCTTTCCGGATGCGTTCGTCCATGTACGGTCCCCAATCTTCGTTGTCGAACAAGCTCATCTGCTTCGGAGTTAATGCTTCCTGCTCCGATATAATCATATCGAGGTCAGTCTTTCCCTTCATTCTGCCCCTATATGTGTGGTAGTCAAATACCCAATCGGGGACTTTATCGTTAAGTCTGCACTTTGTAATGTCAACATGCTCTACGTTTTCATCGGCGAGAACGCTGTGGGGGTGCATGAAATTACAAGCGAAATAACAAGCATCCCTATTCTTCTTCGCCGTGCAGAGGAGCGTTATAGCCTTTGCTACAAACAGCGGATCCCTGTCATATCCCTTTCGGTTCTGATTTGCAATCTGGTCGGCATAGTACAGGGCGACTATCTCTCTTGTAATAACTCCGTAACAATCTTCGGCTGATATTACAATCAGCCTTCTCCAGAGGTATGCGTTATACCTCCCGAACAGCTCCATGGCGGCATATCCCGCCAGCTCATAGTTGCATCTCCTGATGCTTTTCTGCAACATGCTTGACATGTCGTACATGTTGTGTCCGTTTCTTGTGATTAAATCGTATGCCATTTTAATTCCTCCTTATACTGACATAAATTATTTTGGTAAGCGTATCGTAGCACCTGCACCACCGTTGTCAAGAAATTTTTTGAGAATTTCATTCTCCGGTCAAATTTAATAAGGACGTGCATCAAATGCACATCCCCTTAAGTAATAAGCATGATTCAGCCTTTCCTTGTGCCGTTGTAAAAAGCAGCTTCAAGATTCTCCATTCTGCTGTCGAACATTTCCTTTACTACCTGCAACGCTCTGTGTTCGTCGTCGGCAGTAAATGTTCCTTCTTCCTGATTGTTGAACGCCTTTAACGTCGTGCCTACTTTACGCATTTCGATGATGCAGTTTTCAACATCTACACTATTTTTCACGATTTTCGCCTCCTTTTCTTTGAATTACGGACGTATCGTATCAAACCGTAACTGGAAGTCAATAGAATTTTCGTAATTTATAATTTTATGCTCCGTTTGCATGATTGTTACTTTTTGGCAATTTGACTGTAACATAGTAATATGCCCCTACTGGAGCATATTGTTGAAATCTATGCCGAAAAATAATTCTGAAAGCTCATCGTATGCTTTTTCAAGGTCATATTGCACGGTTCTTACTGATACAAATTCAATTTCGGCTATTTCTTCTTCTGTTTTCTCGGATTCGCTCAAGTATCTCGACTCTACAACCCTCCACCGTCTGCGTACCTCGGCTTTAGGGGAGCGGTTACATCTCTTTTTATATACTTCGAGCATTTCGTCTATATGTTCAAGCATAGTGTGGGTGATAGCTACATTTTTCTTTATGCTTTCAACGGTGTAGTTATCTACCGGACTGTTGCTCATTATTTCGTATATGACTTGGGATCTGTCCATGACCTGCATAGTTTCATATACCGCATTGCCTCTGTACTCTACAAAATTTCTGTAGTTTTTGAGAAGGAGCTTCGTGTTCTGAAAACGCCTGTCATGGCTTGATTCTGCATCTTTCTTCTTCTCATTTTTATAGGCTTCTATAGCAACTTCGGCGGCAGTTTCAGCGGCAAGCCCTGTAACAAATTTAGCCATTGCCTTTGTCAAAGTGTTTTTATTCTTCTCTTTCATAACAATCCTCCTCAAAAAAGATTGACAACCATTGTCTATCTATGATACAATTATCTTGCTATAAAAATCGTATCGAGGAGCTGCTATGCGTTTGGCGAGCGGCTTTTCTTTTTTTATCCTTCTCTGCGCTCCCATGCTGCAATAGCAGAGGAAGTCAGTTCGTGTACGCCTGTTTCCGCGCCGCACTTCTTACAAACAACTCTTATGTATCGTCTGCCTGTAATGCGACCTTGACCTCCACAGAACGGGCATGGCTTAAACATGTGTCCGGATATATCATTATTATTTGCCACAGTGTTCACCTCCTTATCAGAACGGCATGTCACTTTCGTCGAAATCTTCAAGGTTCTCAAATTCTTCATCTAAGCTTTGAGGGTTCTCCGTGTTCTGGCTCTTTTTGCCGAGGAACGTAACTTCGTCTGCCGATATTTCTATTACTTCTCTCTCATTGCCGTTTTTGTCGGTGTATTTTCTTGTGTATATGTAGCCGGTAACTCCTACCATATCACCTTTACTGACATATTGGCTTAAGGCTTCGGCTGTCTTCCTCCAAGCAACACACCTAAAGAAATCGGTCTCCGACGAGCGCGGACGCTTGACAGCTATGCTGAACGAGCATACGCTGATGCCGCTCGTACTCTGCCTAAGCTCTATATCCTTTGTTGCTCTGCCGGTTATGTTTATACTGTTCATCATTCTATCCTTTCTGTTATGGTCTTCATGCGGTCTTTGAAGTCCTCTATCTCAGACTGAGAAACTCCAATCTGGGACACAACAGCTCGCCTTTCGGTAATGTCGTCAGGATGCTGCGGCGTTACCGGAGCATTAACATAGTCGCCGAGGGCTATCTCAGTTGTGCAGTAGTAGCTATATTCTCTGCCTCTCGGCTCGCCTTCTTCGTTTAAGAACCTTACCTTAATTATCTGCTTCATCGTCATTTCCTCCTTCATCTTCGTCCTCCGGATCGTCGTAGTCAAGAGCAGCGTCTGCAATGTTTGTTATGCAATTAATAAAATTTATCACCTTTTTTGATTTGTTTATAAATTCCATCGCCTCTTTTGATTTGTTTATAAATTCTATCGCCTCTTTTAATTTGTTTATAAATCCCCATAAATCAGCATGGGTAGTATATTCAACTCCGTTAGCAGTATCGGATAGTCCACAAAGCCAATCGAGTGAAATATTATAAGTCTTAGATATTTTCATCAGAAATTCAACAGGCGGTTTAACCTTACCTTGTTCATAATTGCTTATAGTTGCTCTTGATGTGCCTGTAACGTTAATTAAATCATCCTGTTTAAGATTTTTTATTATCTTTAATTCCTTTAGCCTTGAGCTTATTTTATAAGTATCAACAGATACAGCCATATTTATTGCTCCTTTCGTTTGAAAATTTATAGATAACTTAGTCTTCGTCTTCGCCTATCTCTCTGAAATCTGCTTCTATGTAATCGCGATTGCCGTTATCTTCGTTATCGTCGCCTGACGGGAGAGAACCGACAGAGCCACTGAGCATACGCTGTTCGTCGGCTACGGGAGATTGAGGTTCCATTTCGTCGAGTTCGTCAATGGACACCTGACCGTTTTCTATCTTCTTGGCAATCCACTGGCATGTGTCCTTATCCCATACAAGCTCGTACTCTCCGGAGAATTTGCCGGTTTCTTTGTCCTGTATCTTCATCGTGGACGATACCGTATGTTTGAACTCCGGACGCACAATATCTCTGTATGCGCCTTCTCCAGATACGGCATCGGGTATGCTTTCATTTATGGCGGACACCTCGATTTTTACCGTAATTTCTCCGCTCTCGCTGCCTTTGCTCTGCATATTGGACAGCATACGCCTTAAAATGGTGTTGATGTCCTTTCTCAGACACGCGAACACGTCGCCGTCTATGTCGATGACATAATTTTCGTTGTTTGGATTCTTATTCATTGATTTACCTCCTACGCATTGTTTTTAATATATGTATTCCTGCACTTTTCGCAGCAGAAATCGAACCATGAGCCGTGTATCTTACACGACAGCCAGCCGTTACGCCGAAGCTCTTTGCTGTATTCTCCATAATCGGGATCATTGTCATAGAACTCGTACCTTTCTTTGGCTTCATTTTTGCAGTTGTCGCATTGAGCGACTATTTCTCCTTCGCCGAACGTGCTGCTCCATTCTATGTACTTCAAGTTCCCACCTCCAAAATAGTAACTACCACCCTTGGATTTTCAGAGTAGAACTTTCTTACTGCTATATCTACTATCTGAGCGTCGTCATAGTAGGCTATGCCGTTCAGACCGTCAGCTATGATTTTGACTATATTGTCAATATCGGGCTTTTTAGTGGGGCGTAACACCTTATCTCTCATAAGCTGCTTAACCTTCTTGGACTTGCTTTTCGGAATCGAAAAATATGCCATTATTCTCATCTCAAGCTGCGTATCTTTGGGGAACTGCACCGTTCCGCACTGCCGCTCATATTCGAGCTTGACAAGGTTTTCATAGCTTACCGTAGCATCGGGCGTGTACGTCTGCACATATTGACCTCGCCGTGAGAATTTGGGTCTTCCTTTGCCCTTCGGCTCTCCCAATACTGTGAATTTAACCTCCATTAGCTTGTGACTCCTTTTTGTACTCTACATAGTATGTATAATTTCTCGCCTTCTCAGTTTTCCTCCTTCGGTCTATACGGACTGTATAGCCGTTCTCGACAAGGATAGCCGAAACAGTGATGCGATGTTCTGCTTTAGCTATTTCTAAACTTTTCCATTCTCCCACGTCAATCTCCTCCATTCAATATTGTCTTGCCTGATTTTTCATATCGTTCCTTCGCCATCATCATTCTCCATGAGATGCCGGGGATTTCTACTGGATAGCACATTTCAAGCACACGGTCATATATCCTGTCGGTCTTCAAGTCTCCTCTATGGGTCAGTTCAGAAAACGGCAGATTGGTAGTTATGATGAGAGGCTTTTTGGCTCTGTACCGGCTGTCAATGATGTTGTAAACTACCTCATACGCATAATCGGTCTTGCGTTCTGCTCCAAAGTCATCGAGTATGAGGACATCAGCACTGTTGATGTTCTGGATATAACCGTCATTGTCCTTTCCGTAGCCGAGAGCGTCAAGAGCTTTGATGATAGATGTCATAATTACTTTATAGCCTTTGTCAAGCAATTCGTTTGCGATACATGCCGCCAAAAGCGTTTTGCCAGTACCTACGTTCCCGTAGAACAACATGCCTTGATTGGTCTCAATCATTTTGTCGATGTTCTCACAGTATCTATGGGCTATTTTCAACGCCTTTACGTTGTATGTAGTCCGCACAACCTTTTCAAACCGGCTTTCGGCAAACATCTCATCCATCAAACTGTTTCGGCGCAGCGTCTCTATCTTCTCCCTTGCCTCCGCTTCCTTTCTCCGTTTTTCGTCTTCTTCAAGCTGTTTCCTGCGACATTCGCACATGACAGGCAGCAAATACTCTTTGCCGAGTAACTTTTGCCTTATTCTCAACGGATGCCCGCAAGTCTTGCATATCGGTATTCCTTCGTCGTTTATATAGTAATTCTGAGCATCTGACGAGTTGCCTAAATTCATGTTTACGTCGCTCATTTTCCAACAGCCTCCATATACTCTCTTGGGATAGAAAAATCACCAAACGGGTCTTCTTGTCTTCCATGAGATGCCGCTTCACTTTCGAGGAAATCTGTAAACGGCAGAGTGTCGCTCAAGAATGTTCTCGGGTGCTTTATATACTGCTTTTCCGTTCTGTTCGTTCTGCACTGATCGGCATACTTCTTTGCAGCACACAAGAGTTCATCGTCCGAATATCCGTCGTTTCTTCTCGCTTTGTATTTCTTGAACGCCTCGCCCTTACCTACCTTCCTCGGATAAACCTCCCAGAACGCTTCAAAGCCGTGTGCGTATTTATCTTCTGTAGCCTCCTTTACAGACTCCGGCTTATCGGGTACGCCGGTCTGTCGCCGGGAGAGCTTTGCTTTAGCTCTCTCGACGAACGCATCAGACCATATAATTTTCTTGTTTTTCCAAAGCTCCGAGTCTATAGCCCCGAGGTCACATAACACTCCGACGATACTCTTTGCCATTTCCTCAGATACTCCGCATCTTGCAACGTGCCTAAGCCATTCTGTTCTTTTGTGCAGGTCAAGCCGCATATTTTCGGATTGGGCGATATATTCGAGAGTGATGAACCAGAAAGCATATCCGTCGTTGCCGAATATTCCTCTCAACACTTTCAGGGTTTCGCCTTCCGACGCTACCGCATCATGTGTAAAAACATCTATTCCTTTTCCCATGCGTTCTCACCTCGTTTACTATATTGTAAAAGTCTCTGCTATGCCGTCGTTCTGGAGCATCTCATTGAAAGCATCAACAACCATTTCAAATTGATAAACGAGCATACCTCTAAGCGATTCAACTCCGCACTCGGCGCATATGCCCTGTATTTTTTCGACACTGCTGTCGCCGTATATGCGCTTGGCAAAATCGAGCAGCTTTACTCTGTCGGTCTTGCTTACCGGTTTATCTTTACCGTCGTCTTCCTGACCTTCAAAGTCTCCTCCGATAATTTCACCGTCCTCATTGATTTTGATTACAGGCTTTTCAGATGCGTCGCCTTTATCATCAATCATGCCTACTTCGGGCGTTCCCATTTCCGATTCGGTGTACATACCTTCAAAGTCTTTGGGGAACGCGGCTCTCAACGCCTGTGATACGGCAACCTTTTCAATCATGGTACAGGGCTTTGTAGCCCAATTCGCAGAAGGTTTGCCGTCCTTTGTCTTCTGATACTCAGAAAGGCTTACCTCCTTGAAGGTTTCTTCCTTTTCATTGCGCTTTAACCTGTATACTCTGCACCAACCGCCGATAAGCGATTCGCCGGGATATAAGCAGGTTCCTTCTTTCTGGATAATCTCTTTTCCCCTGAGAACGACGATGCCGGATTTTCTGCCTATATATTCGGGGTTGTCTTCTGCTCTGCGCTTGTACGTTTCATACCCTACGACCATCTGGAAATCATTGCCGAACTTAATAGGATATGCTTCGCCTGTCCACGGATTTAACTTCTGGGACTTGCACAGCTGCAAAAACAATATGGCTTCCTTGTCGGTCAAGGGGCTTGTTCCTTTCGAGAGATACTCCTTTATGTCGTTCAGCGTTATAGAAATCTTACCACCGAGAGTATCGTATTCGGCTACGGTAAGGTCTTGTCTTACTTCTGACATTGTTCCTACCTCCTTATGCTTATTTTCTGAACTGCTTTGTATTCAACGCCGGG
>CANQKP010000091.1 GCA_947624495.1 uncultured Monoglobus sp.
CTCGCCCGACGCGATCATATCATCGACAACTATAACGTTCTTGTCGTTGATGTCCTTGCCAAGGAACTGGTGCGCCACTATAGGGTTCTTGCCGTTTATGATTTTTGAATAGTCGCGCCGCTTGTAGAACATAACAAGGTCCATGCCGAGAACCGATGAATAGTACATACATCTGCCCATGGCTCCCTCGTCAGGCGAAACGATGAGCGTCTCGTCCGGCTCAAGTATTATCTCCGGCTTGTACTTAAGGCACGCCTTTATCATCTGATAAGTCGGGCGGACGTTCTCAAAGCTCTTGAGCGGGATCGCGTTCTGGACCCTTGAATCGTGAGCGTCAAATGTGATGAAGTTGTCCACGCCCATATTGGTAAGCTCCTGAAGCATCATAGCGGCGTCCAGCGACTCCCTGGCAATTCTTCTGTGCTGTCTGCCCTCGTACATCATCGGCATTATGACCGTGATGCGCTTCGCCTTGCCGCCCAAAGCCGAGATTATCCTCTTTAAGTCCTGATAGTGGTCGTCGGGACTCATCGGGTGATCCACGCCGTACATTTTGTAGGTAACGCCATAGTTGTACGGGTCGCAGATGATGTAAATGTCATAGGTCCTGACCGAATGAGATATGACCGCCTTAGCCTCGCCGGTGCCGAACCTGGCGCAGTCGGCGGGAATAAGGAAAGATTGTACCTCGCCGTCGGTTTTCGAGGCACAGAAGTTCATAAGGTGGTTGTCGACCTTATGAGCCAGCTCCTCGCAGCCTTTCATTCCGATAATTCCCAGCCTGTCCAAATTGTAAGCTTGCAATGGATTTTCTCGCATCGTAGTATCCTTTCTTTATGTATGATTGTTTAATTGGTTCTGTGTTATTTGCCAAATCGCAGGGCGCGGGCGGATAATATCCGCCCCTACAAACTCGATGTTTGATGTTTCACATCGTCCGTTGGGGGTTTCCCCGTGTGGCTCCCCCTCCTTTTCAAGGAAGGGGAGGCAAGCGGGCACTGCAACCTCTCTCTTATGTCTATGTATTGTAACTATTAAGCAAATCATATCTGATGTCCCAAAGTTTGCGGGACAGATCCACATAGTATGTATGCGGGTTCTCAAAGCGCTTGACCTCATCCCAGATAAGCTCAAGCTCATCAGCGGCATATTTCTTTATCTCGTCAAGGGTCGGCGACTTGTAGACCGGCTTTCCGCCCTCAAATATCGGGACCTGAAGCTCCACCGCCTTAAAGTCCGTCACCGTCTTGCGCTTCCATGTATGCTCCGGACTGAATATCTCATACGGCTTCGTGTCGTCGATAACCTCGTCATATGCGGTCAGAACATCCGCTATCGCCATGCCCGTCTCGCGCGAGTAAAGCCTGATCACCTTTTTAAAGTACGGATTTGTGATTTTTTGCACATTTTCGCTTATCTTTATCTTAGGAACGATCCCGCCGTCATGCTCGACCGCCACCAGCTTGTACACCCCGCCGAACACCGGCTCGGACTTGGATGTGATGAGCCGCTCGCCCACGCCGAAGGAGTCTATCTTCGCGCCCTGCTGCAAAATATCGCGGATTATATATTCATCCAGCGAGTTGGACGCGCACACCGCAGCCTCCGTCCAGCCCGCGTCGTCCAGCATCTTTCTCGCTTTTTTCGAAAGATAGGTTATATCTCCGCTGTCAATCCTTATTCCGCACTTTTTTATCCCCTTTGGCTTCAGCACTTCGTTAAAGACACGTATCGCGTTCGGAATACCGCTCTTTAAAACATTATATGTATCAACAAGCAGGGTGCAGTTTTCGGGATAGCACTCGGCGTAAGCCCTGAACGCCTCATATTCGCTGTCAAAGCTCTGTACCCAGCTGTGCGCCATTGTGCCGAGCGCGGGTATGCCGAACATCCTGTCGCTTATAGTGCAGGCTGTGCCGGCAACGCCGCCGATATACGCCGCCCTCGCGCCGTAAATAGCCGCGTCATAGCCCTGCGCCCGCCTTGAGCCGAATTCCATAACCGGAATACCGCCCGCGGCACGGACAATACGGTTGCTTTTGGTCGCTATTAAGCTTTGATGATTTATCGTGAGAAGTACCATAGTTTCGACGAACTGCGCCTGAATTATCGGACCGCGCACGGTGACGATAGGCTCGTTCGGAAAAATCGGCGTGCCTTCGGGGATCGCCCACACGTCGCATTTGAATTCAAAATTTTCCAGATAGTCAAGAAATTCCTCACAGAACATATTTTTTTCCCTGAGGAAGTCAATATCATCCTTACTGAACCTGAGGTTTGACAAATACTCAATAAGCTGCTCGACCCCCGCCATTATCGCGTAGCCCGCGCCGTCGGGAGCCTGACGGAAGTACATATCAAAATACGCGATACGGTCGCCTATCCCGCACTTTAAGTACCCGTTCGCCATGGTGATCTCATAAAAATCCGTCAGCATGGTATAGTTCATAAAAACTCACTCCTAAGGAAAAGCTGTTTTGAATTTTCTGTCTTATGATATAAGTATACCATTTCAGTCAGTTTTAAACAAGTTTAAATTTAACATAAATGTTACAAAAGATTAACAACCGCTTTGACAAAAACTAAACAATATTACCATATTACAAGAATTTTCGTATTATCCGCTCGCCTTTGCGCAGACTGAACTGCACCGCCGCTCCGATAAACGCGCCGGTGATAATGCCCGCTATGGCAAGATACGGCAGGTACCAGAAGATCCCCGGTGTACGGGTTATCAGCACCGCCACACAGATTTGGGCGAAATTATGTATTACCGCTCCTATAACGCTGACCGCCCAGAGGCTGCGGCGCGGGAATATTTTTATCAAAGCCGCCTCGGCAAGCAGACAGAACACGCCGCCCGTCAGGCTGTATGCCAGCGTCATTATCTGACCCGAAAACACGCTGCCCAGAAAGACGCGCGCCACAAGTATCAAAAACGCGTCTGCCGGTCCCAGTACCGCCAGCGCGAACAGCGTCACCACATTCGAAAGACCGAGTTTTATCCCCGGCACAGCCGTCAGCGGCGGGATCTGAAGCTCAAGCACGAATATGGTCAGGGCTATCGCCGTCAGCACCCCCATAAGCGTCAGCCTTCGTATTTTTTTACTCATTATCTATCTCCCCGTGACCGCGTCGATACCGCTCTGCGGCTTGGTCACCAGCCGCACGACCAGCTTATGCGGCAGGCACACTATCGGATATGTACCGTCGGTTATCCTGCCCTGCTCAACGCAGACCTTGTCCGGGCAGTCCGCCTCGGTGACCTGCGCTCCGCCGCTGTCTATCCTGACTGTGTTATACCCTCCGTCCTCGGAGCCGACCCGTATCTCCACCGCGTTTTCCGCCTCCGCGAGCGGGACCGTTTCTATGACCTCTCCGCCCTGCACGATCTCTGCGTATCCGGCATTTTGCGCGGCAGAGCGGCTAAGCACTATCACGGCGGCGCACACCGCGGCTGCCGCCAAAAATATAATGATCAGAGTCCTGTTTTTTATCATATCCGGCTCACCTAAAGCTCGCCGTAAAGCTTCTCAACAAGCCCCGCCTCACACAGACCGGGCGAGAACGCCGTTGCGCTGCCGCAGGCGGTACCAAGCTTAAGCGCGACGTTATAGCTTCCGCTTCTTATATAGCCCAGCACGAAGCCCGCGACCATAGAGTCGCCCGCGCCGACAGAGTTTATCATCGAGCCGAGCGGAACTCCCATTCTGAGTACCTCGCCGTTTTCGGTTATCAGTATCGCGCCCTCGCTGGCAAGCGAGACGAGTACGTTTTTCGCGCCCATTTTCTGGAGCCGCTTCGCGTATTCAACAATATCGTTTCGGGAGCTTATCTTAACGCCGAACATCTCGGCAAGCTCCTGCTTGTTGGGCTTTATCAGAAACGGCTTATGCTCCAGCACGTTAAGCAGCAGGTCCTTTGTGGCGTCCACCACGATATTGACGCCCTTGCCCTCAAGCCGCCTCATGATACGCTCGTAGGCGTCGTCCGGCATAGAGTCGGGCACGCTGCCCGCAAGTATCAAAAAGTCGCCGCTGTTGATTTTGTCAAGCTTTTGGCAAAGCTCCTCAAAAGCCTCAGGCTCTATCTCCGGTCCCTGACCGTTTATATCGGTCTCGCCCCTCGCTTTTATTTTGACGTTAATTCGGGTCATGCCGTTCTTAAGCTCAATAAGGTCCGTGTTAAGACCGTACCTCTTAAGCCCCGCCTTGAGCGCCTTGCCGGTGTAACCGCCGACAAATCCCAAAGCCACATTCGGCTCGCCGAGGTTGTTCAGCACGACAGAGACGTTAATACCCTTTCCGCCGTAGAAAAACTCCTCGTAGTCGGAGCGGTTCACTTCGCACAGATAAAGGGCGGGAAGATGCACCACGTAGTCGATAGCCGGGTTGAATGTCACTGTGTAAATCATTTCTCACGCCTCCATGTTCAATAAGTATATTATGTGCATAATTCAGTTTTTAAATATTTATTCGGGCGCCGCCTCAAGCCGAGCCGACCGCCTTTCGAGTATAACAAAATATACCGCGCATATCATTATCTGGACGACTGTCGAAGCCGGAGTCGCAAGCCCGATATAAAACAGCGGCACGCCGGGTATGCGGCTCACGAAATACGAGACCGGAATACGCACGCAAAACGCGCCGAACACACCCTGAGCCATATTGAACATCGTCCTGCCGCAGCCGTTGTAGTA
Source organism: uncultured Monoglobus sp. (assembly GCA_947624495.1). Taxonomy (GTDB): domain Bacteria; phylum Bacillota; class Clostridia; order Monoglobales; family Monoglobaceae; genus Monoglobus. Next base: position 4,700 of record CANQKP010000091.1, read on the forward strand.
GCCGCTGAAACAGAACAGGAACGAGGTCAGTATGCAGTCAAAGGAGTACGCCTTGAGATAGCTCGCCGCAGCGTCTATGACCTGACCGTCCTTTGAAAACAGGGTCGACATCGTATCGCCGTGGAAGAACGACACATACGCCATAACGACTCCCACCGCAAGCGATGAAAGTATTCCGTAAAACAGCGCGGTCTTGGCTCTTTTATACTTTCCGGCTCCTATATTCTGCGCCACGAACGCCGACATCGACTGCATATAAGCCGACGGCACCAGCATGATAAAGGCGCACAGCTTTTCGGCGACCCCGACGCCCGCCGAGGCAATAAGCCCCAGCGAGTTCACTATCGCCAGTATAACCAAAAACGAAATGCTTACCAAAAGGTCCTGGAGCGCGATAGGCACGCCGAGGAACAGGATACGTCCGACGGTCGCCGCCCGCGGCTTAAGGTCCTCCGCGCAAAGCTTAAACGGGAGCTTCACGCGCCTGATTATCAAAAGCGAGAGCAGCACACTCAAAGCCTGAGCCAGCACCGTGGCGAGCGCGGCGCCCCCGACTCCCATTTTAAACCCCGCCACGAAAACAAGGTCGCCGATCATGTTAAACACGCAGGCGATAGCCACAGTCATGAGCGGTATCTTGGAGTTGCCTATCCCGCGGAATATACTGCCTATCAGGTTGTAGCCGACAATGAAAACCATGCCAGCCGAGCAGCGGGATATGTATGTCACAGTCAGGTCAAATGCTTGTTCGGGCGCGCGCATAAGCGCAGCCAGAGGCGCGGCGCATACGAGCATAACGGCTGTGAAAGCCGCGGCGATGAACACAAACAGAGTTATGCCTCCGCCTATGGCTCTGCCCGCCGCCGCCTTATCGCCCTCGCCGATCTTCTGCCCCGCAAGCACGGTTATACCCATTGATATTCCCTCTATCATGAATGTGACGGTCTGCATTATCTGACTTCCGGTCGAAACCGCCGAAACGTCCGCGGCGGTCCCGAACCGTCCCACCACAAGCAAATCGACCGCGCCGTACATCGCCTGAAGGAACAAAGCCAGAAGCACCGGCAGCGCGAACCCGATAAGCGGGCTTAAGATCTTGCCCTCGGTAAAATTTTTGTTCATAAACCCTCTTTGTTTTATGTCACGTTGTTTTATTTCTCAATTTCGGTCTTGTACCATAGCGGTGCGTAAGCCTCGTCCCAGAGGTACGCGCATATCCTGGCTCCGTCAGGCACGCCGAACTCGGATATATCAAACTCGGCTGTAACGCCGGCGGGTACATCCCTTGTTGCGCACACGAGCATAGCGCCCGCATCGTTGTACGCCGCAACATACAGCGTCGCCGCTTTGGTCGGATTATCGACAATTATTTTTCCGTTCTCACATACAAGCGGCGTATTCTCGCAGGAAACGCCCACATTGTCAAGATACATCTCGTATCCGCCGCGGCGCTCAAAGTGGAGCTGGCTGAACGCAACGCTTGTGTCAAAGTCAAACTCGCACTCAAAGATCGGAGCGCCGGTCCGGTACACGCCCTCGCTTGAGCTGTACTCGGTGTATGGCAGGAAGGAGTAGGTTCCCTTGCCGGTGTTATAGTCAAGCTCCGCCTCGACCTTGTACCACTTTTCGATCTCAAACTTGGAGTCGGATACCGGTGTGTATCCCGGCGCGAACGGGTCAGCCTCGTCATAGTCCTCGAAAAATCCAAGTGAGTGCTGAGCATATATGCTCTTTATCTTGACGATGTTGCCCGCGCTGTCAGTACCGCACAGCATGAACCTCGCGCCCGCGTTCGGGTCGACCCTCGGCGTTGTGCGGGTGAAGAAATCCGCGGTCGCTTTGACCACGCCGATACTCTGCGGCTCAAAATCGCGGGAACACGGACCCCAGAACAGCGCCGCGTCGCTGCCGTTGCCGCCAAGCGGCAGTTCGGCTAAACTCTTCGGTCCGCTGCCCGACGGGAAAAACCAGTTCGGATTTGAAAACTCCTCATCGTAAAACGGCACATTGTCGTCTGTCTTTATCTCAACGTCGCTCTCGCCGTTTAAGCTGAGCGCGCTGAACTTCGCCATTGAAAAGTACTCCTTTGTGGATACGCCGAAAGCCGAGTCGGTCGCAAGACCCACAAGCAGAGTGTCGGGCAGATTATCGTAATTGACAGTAAACGGCTGGCGGTCGTTGTCGGTCCAGTCAATTCCCATATTGGACAGGCTGAATGTCAGGCTGCCGCCCTGCCTTTGAATTCTCATATATTTCGGCATACTGAAGCTGTGCTTATCGTCCGAGTTGTCGCACTGCGCGCCGCTCTTTGTCTTAAAGTATACCTCCTGCGCCGCGGTCCTGTCGGTCTTTCGGGTGAGGACGCGGACGTTCTCGCCGTTCTTTACCCAGCCGTCGCCTATCATAGCCATGGTGCTGCCCGGCTCAAGTCCGGTGCGGACCATAAGACCGCTGACCTGCTGGTTCTCGAACTTGGGTATCTCCTCGACCCTGACAGTTACGTCAAAGTCGCCGGTGACCTCCTTATACATAAATCCGCAGCTGTCGGTCGAGTCCGTAGTCAGTCTGCCGGAGCCTGAGATAGTGTAAACGCCGTCCGCGTCCATTGACGCGCCGCCCTTTCCGGCATATCCGGTATAACCGCTTTCCTTGATCTCCGCAAAAGAGTAGCTTCCGGGCGCCGATGCGGGCTTTACGTACACTATCGACGTGGTGCTTTGCGTCTTTTCGCTCCTGTCGTTTGTCGCGCGGCAGGTCAGGTAATGCACGCCCGGCTCAAGACCCGTGACGTCGCAGTCTATAGCGGAGCCTTGGAACTCATCAAGCTTGGTGTTGGCGTCGTAAAGCTCCATTTTTGTGACCGCGCTGCCGCCGTTTGCCAAAGCCTGCGCCTTGTACTTAAGCGGCTCGCCCTCTGAGATGACCGTCCACTCGCTGTTTTGAACGCTTATGCCGCGGACCGTGTCGCTAAGCGACGCTATAGCAGGCGACTCGACCACTATATCCGGATTTGAGGGCGGAGTCTTGCTTTGCTCCTCCGTCCATTCGTTCACATACTCCTCGATTACCGTATAGCCGCTTTCGGTTATGTCGGTCTCGGATCTGCCCGAATACCCCTTATCGGCGAGCCACTCGGCGGGTATTTCAAATTTGCGCGTCTCGGACTCTGAGGGTATCAGACCGCCGACCTCGCCCGCGTTGTTTATCACGCGACCCGTGCCGTTTATAACGTCGTTTATGACCCTCGCGTCCTGCGCGTCGCGCCTCGGAAGAGTGGCTCCGGCGTTTCTTAAAACGTATTCATACGCTTCATCGGCAGGCTTTTGCTCGTACTTATAATCGCCCATGTCGATCTCGCTGTCCGCAAATTCCGCGCCTTGATAGTTGTTCACAATATCGTTGTTTTTGTAGTTTTCCACCTCGCCAAGCCCCTCGACGATGTTGTTGTTAAAGTAAAACACCGATTTCGGGTCCCCGTCGTTTTCCGGTCCGGTCACGTCAAACACGCGCGTGGCGAGCCTCAGCCTTGTGGAGGGACCGGACTTGTAGTAATTGCCTACCCAGTTCACGTTCGACGGGTTTTTCATAAGGCTGCCGTCCTTACTTTTGCCCGAAGCGAACGGCTCCGCGCCGTATGCGGAGTTGGTCTGACCCCAGTCGTAAATCACGTTATTGCTAACGTCGGTGGCAACAAGCTGGCGGTCAAGACGCGGACTGCGGCTGTCGTGATGAGCCAAAAGATTGTTGATGTAGCTCGCGTATGTACCGCCCCAGATAGCCCCGTATCCGTGCGCGCCCTTTTGGTGGTTGCTCATGCGCAGGCTCTCGGAGCCTATAGTGTTCTGTATGGTCAGGTGGTTGCCGACCTGCTTATCCGCGGGCAGGTCCTGCGCGGGTCCGCCGTAAAGAGTCAGAAGCTCGTCAACACACCACGAGGTGCTGATAT
>CANQKP010000092.1 GCA_947624495.1 uncultured Monoglobus sp.
CCCACCATTTCCGGGTCAAGGGCGGAGGTCGGCTCGTCAAACAGCATGATCTCAGGGTCCATTGCCAGAGCGCGCGCAATGGCAATTCTCTGCTGCTGACCGCCCGAAAGCTGACCGGGGTACGCATCCGCCTTTTCTTCAAGCCCAACAGTCTTAAGCAGCTCCATAGCGCGTCTTTTTGCCGCGTCCTTATTCTGCTTTTTGACGTTCAGAGGCGCGAGAGTTATGTTTTCAAGCACGGTCAGGTGCGGGAACAGATTGAACTGCTGGAACACCATTCCCATTTTCTCGCGCATATGGTTAATGTTGCACTTTTTGTCGCAAATATCCTCGCCGTCAACATAGATATGACCGCCGGTTGGCTCTTCAAGTCTGTTCAGACAGCGCAGGAAGGTCGATTTTCCGCTTCCGGAAGGACCGATAACAACGATTTTCTCGCCTTTTTCGATATTTTCGCTAATATCCTTAAGCACGACGTGGTCGCCGAAGCTTTTTTTCAGATTTTTAACTTCGATCATTGACATACAAATTCCCTCCTAACGCCTGTCGTCGCTCGCGCGGAGCCGCTTCTCAAACTTTGATAAAAGCACGGAAAAGATTTTTATCACCAGATAGTATATAATCGCGCAGGACAGCAGCGGCCACAGGAAGTCATATGTAAGCGTCTGCACCTTTTTTGCCGCGCCCAAAAGGTCGATGTTGTTGATCATACCGATGACGGCGGTCTCTTTAATGAGCACGATAAACTCGTTGACCAGAGCCGGAAGTATGTTCTTTAAGGTCTGCGGCATGATTATCAGCCGCATAGTCTGCGCCTGAGTGAGTCCCAAGGATCTTCCCGCCTCGGTCTGCCCCTTGCTGATAGATAGTATGCCGCCGCGGACGATCTCGGCAATGTATGCGCCGCTGTTGATGCTGAAAGCGATAACGCCTACGAACCAAGCAGGAACGCTCCTCGCGCCCGCGAGAATAACGTAGTAGAATATAAGCACCTGCACCATGGTAGGAGTTCCGCGGATCACGTCTATGTAAAGTCCGGCGATCCAGTTCAGGACCTTGACTTTTGAAAGCCTGCCCAGCGCCGCCAGTATGCCGAGGATAAGACCGAACAGTACCGCGAACAGCGATATCAGCAGAGTGTACCCAAGTCCGCGGACAAACAGCGTCCATCTGTCGTCATAGATAAAAGTGGCGTATAAGCCGTCAAGCATTGGCTGGAAAAATTCCATATACTCACCTTCCTTTAGGAAATTTTGAACTGAATATGTTAATTATACGGTCAGCTTGATTAGAATATTTCATTGTTGCGCGTGGCGACTTCCTCGGCGTGCCGCGCCTTGAGCTTGGCTATCTCAAGAGAGCGGTTCCTGGGCGCGCCGCCGTTCTTCTTTTTCGTTTTTTTGGTTTTGAACTTGGCGGGAGCGGTTTTGACCGCGCTCTGTTTTTTAAACAAGATACGGTTTTCCTCGTCCGCCTTGGCGTTGGCTATTCTTTCGGCGTGTTCGCGCTTGGCAAGAGCCAGCTCAAGCGGCGAGAGCTTCTTACCGGTCGCCTCATAATCGTCAAGAATTTGCGTGTTATTCATTTTGCGGCGGCGCTTTGCCGATTTTTTGCGCTCGCTTTTAAGCGCGCTCGGTTCGGACATTGTGGCGTATTTTTTCTTTTTAAGCGGTACCGTAGCGCGGAACAGAGCCTCGGTATCGTCGTTTGAGCCAAACGTCTTTGGGAAGTTCATGGGGTTTAACGCGCAGCCGAGAGCGCGGAAAAATCTGCCGTCCGCAAGGGTATATTCCGGCATTTTTGCGTATGCGTATGTAAACAGCGTTCCCAGAATGAACAGCAGCGGAGCTATCCAGATAAGCACATAGCTTGGTGAAAAGTCCATTATGCCGCCGATCTCGCTGTCATAATTCAGCTTTGAGGAATTGACGATAAGCAGCACCGCGAAGGCAATGTTTACCGCGGAGCCGATTGCCGACAGACAGAAGTTTACGACCTGGAGCCTGCGGTACGGGAAAAACGAGAGGCATAGAGCCGCTATGCCCAATGTCAGGGCGGCGACCGCCAAAATTATCAGCGCCAAGGTACCGCCGTCAAGCGGAGCCGCGAAGTAGTCAAAAAACTTGTTGAGATTTCCGAACGCTACGGAAGAAATGCTGAAGCTTTCGGTGACGTCCCTCAGTTCGACTGCGTCGATTGAGACCTGAGGCAGGCGCTGAGCAAAAAACAGAAGTATATAGATAAACACGGCGAATGTCTTAAAGCCTATGCTTTGCAGCGCCTTGATAGATAATTTTTCAGTGTTCATTTATTTTCCCCCTTCGGACAGCCGCCCTGAACCGGAGCCGTACCTCTGTGCGGCTGACGGGCAGCAAATCGCCTATGCTATAATTATAATAGAAATCTCACGGTTCGTCAATACAAAATTGAAAATTTGGCGGATTTGATCAAATCAGTCAAGAATGCCCAGCTTGATGATCCTGCCGGAGCGCAGCAGACCGAGCATTGCCCAGTACATTATAAGCACCCTCGGCTCAAACAGAGACGACTCAAGCAGCGACGAGATCGAAATTCCCAGCAGAGCCGCGAGACCCGCGGCAAATATAAGCTTCTGCCTCGGCGTGGCGCGGAACATACAGGTGATCGAAGAGTGGGCTATCCTCAGAATGTAATACATAAAACCTATCATGAATATAGTGCCGACGTCCACCAGAATGTGGAAATATATCGGGCTTATGCTCACGTTGGGCAGATTGATCAGCGCTTTTGAATTGCCGTAGTGCAGCGATGAGCTGTAAAGATCGACGAAGTTGCTTGTGCTTACGCCGAAGCCGTTGGTCCAGAACCCGCGGAACGCGCTGACGATATTCTGGAATATGTTTCCGTGACCGCTCTCGCGGTTCCACATAAGCACTATGTTGTTGATAACGCGCCCGCTGAACGTTGGCGCGAGCAGGAGTATCATAGGAACGTAACGTCTGTCGATCAGAACGATAACTATAAAAAGCTCTATGAAGTACGCGATGAACGCTGCTTTTGACTGCGTTGCGGTGATGACCCAAAACGAGAGCGCCATTATCATAACGGAGTAAACAAGCCGCCTGAGTCCGGAGCCGAGGGTCGTGGGATACACAAACGCGAAGGGGAACAGCATGACCAGGATTTCGGCAAAGACCTCAGAGTCGCCGTAAACGCCGGTTGCCGCGGTTTGAAAATTGTCCGCCGTCAGAGCCTGTACCACGCCGATCATGCACAGTGCAGCAGCCGCCAGAAACAGGTACATAAGCATATCCTCAAGATCGCCCTGCGTCCTGACCGCGAACGAGATCATGAAGAACAAGTCCACCGCCAGCAGGAAGTAGGAAAGGGTCTTGCAGGCGGCAATCGGTATCGAGATCGACATCATAATAATGAACATGGTTATGAGTATGTTTATCAGAATGAAGATCACGCCCGTCCTGTGCGTCGCGGTACGGCTGATGAATATTATCGCTATGCAGGTAAAGACCGGGACCATGTAAAAGTTATCCCAGAACCTGTCCGGAAACAGCAGCACGAACAGCATAAAAAGACCTATGAAATACGGTTTGAATTTTATACGCGAGCGTGGGATATGGAACGCCAAATGGCGTATCCCGAATGTGGTGTAACGGTAAAACGCGCTGGCGTACCACGCCTCGCCGACCTTTTGTGTGTTAAAGAATATCTCAAGGTACTTGTTGTTAAGGACCCGTCGCTCGACCCAGTTCATGATCTTTAGTGTGCGGCTCGACAAAAAGTCGCTTTTAAGGCGCGGAATTAAAACGTCGGTTATCCAGAGGATAACCTCGTACAAAAAGCTGTTTTTATATGACGCGGTCAACAGTTCCTTCATTTTATCTTGTTCCTTATCCGAGTTGTCTGCTCCGTATGCTTTACGCTAATTCATGCTGCTTATATAAACGTCAAACACAGTGTTGCCTATAACGAGCTGCATACTTTGACCGATCAGGTAAACATTCCTGTCTATGCGTATTCCGTGTTCCGTCTGCGCCGCATCGACTTTCACCCTGAACTCCGCCTTGGCTCTGGTCGGTCTTGGTGTGGGCGACGGGGCGGGCGTCGCGCGCCTGCGGTTCCCGCTGCCGTCATTGTTTTTGTCCTCGTTTTCCTCGTCGGTGTTTTCGTCGGTGTTCTCCTCGTCGTCGGCGTTCTCGTCAGGATTTTCCACGTCGATGTTTTCGTCTGTGTTATCATCCGGGACAGCGGCGATATACTGCGCAGCCTCCACAAGCGGAGTCTTTTCAAAGCCGTCAAGAACTCCGATCTCCTCTCCGGTCCCGCCGTCAATACACGCCGCGTTCTCGCTGATGCTGTCAAAAAGTCCTATCGGCGCATTCTCGCAGACATAGGTGACCGTGAACTCCCGATAATCGTCCTCGGTGTTCCCGGACACAGACTTGTAGATCAGCGCGGCGATACTCAAAACGATAATGAGCAACAGCAGCAGGTCTATAATATTAAGTTTCCAGATAATCTTTTTTTGCAGCATGACAATCTCCCCGCCTAATCTTTATAATTAGGCTTAACAAAATATTTTTATTTATTATACTACTTATTTGGAAAAATTTCAATTATTATTTTGAGATATATTATTACAAATTTGTAAAGCGGGAAAAGCTGCCATAATTTTTGTCCGGGCATAGAATATAACGGGTGATCATTATGTGTGGACGTTTTAGACGAATAAAAGGGAGATTTGGGGGAAGGCGCGCGAAGAGACCGCCGAGACGCGGGAGGGGAACGCTCAAGCCGCGCGTAAGGCTTATCGCTGCGGCTGTCTTGACTGCGGGTACGCTTGCATTTGTCATAAACAATATCGAAAACCACATAAATCCTTTGGTTCTGGATATGTCGCTCTCGAATTTAAACAGCATCGTCCTAAGGGAGTGCAGCGACGCGGTGGAGTGTGCCGTGCGCGGCGGGGACCTGAGTTACGAAAGCCTGATCAGCCAGACCCGCGGCGATGAGGGCTCGATAAAGAGCCTCACCGTTGACTATCAGAGTCTTAATCTCTTTAAATCAAAGCTGGCACAGGACGTGCAGAGCCGTATCGACAAGATAAACAGCGTTGAGGTATACATACCATTTATGTCTTTGTTTTCCGATAAGTTTTATTCCGCCGCGGGGTTCCCGGTCAAGGTCAAGGTCATGTCGGACGAGAACGTGAGGATCGAATTTGAGGATAAGTTCGAGTCCGCCGGAATGAACCAGACCCGGCACCAGATACTTGTGAAAATAACCGCCGAGATGGGAGTAAATCTGCCGGTGCGCGGAAACGGAGACGATATTGTGACTGAGATCCCCATTGCCGAGACCGTTATAGTCGGCGAGGTACCAACGGTAGCGATCAGCGATTAGGTAATAGGGACTACGCGGAGATAATTTGGCGGAAAACGCGAGTTAGTTCCCGCGAACTAAGGGAAAGGACTCCCGAAAAGCATTTATGCTTTTTGGGAAGAAGGAGGAAATCCGGAGCGGGCGAAGATCCCGCCGAACAGGCGGGACAAGCAAGCGCAAGGATTTCCGACTCAGGTAATAGATTTTTTTGTAAATTTTACACAGATTTTTCTTGCATTTTTGCCTCCGTTGTTATATAATTATTATTAATAGAATAAAAATTTCAGGGAGGCGCGATCATGGACGTGAACACATCCGGAGATTACGTGACTGTTGTCGCCGAGGAGGACGGAGTTACTATCATAGGTCTGACCCGCGGCAGAGACACGAAGTTTCACCATACCGAAAAGCTCGACTGCGGCGAGGCGTATATCGCACAGTTTACCGAGAATACTTCCGCGATCAAGGTAAGAGGAAAAGCAAAACTATATACGAAAATGGGAATAATAAACGTAGGGGAGGAGAGTGTAAAATGACAAGAAAAACTAAAATTATCTGCACGCTGGGTCCGGCGACCGACGATCCCGATGTGCTGAGAAAGCTGATGCTTGGTGGCATGAACTGTGCCAGGATCAATTTTTCCCATGGTACGCACGAGGAGCATCTTGTCCGCATAAACGCGGTCAAGAAAATGCGCGAGGAGCTTAATCTGCCTATCGCGCTGCTGCTTGACACCAAGGGTCCCGAAGTGAGGACGGGCGACTTTAAGGACGGCAAAGTAATGCTTGAGGCGGGTCAGACCTTCACGCTGACCCCGAAGAAGATCCTGGGCGATGAGAAGCGCACAATGATCACATACAAAAACCTTGCCGACGATGTGCACAGCGGCGACAGAATTCTGATAGACGACGGTCTTATCGAGATGGTCGTGTCTGCGGTTAAGGGCAGGGACGTTGTGTGCGAGGTCATGAACGGCGGTCCGGTCAGCAATCACAAGAGCCTGAACGTGCCGGGCATCGAGCTGGGCATGGAGTATATGAGCGATAAAGACGTTGACGATATTATGTTCGGAATTGAGCAGGATTTCGACTTTATTGCCGCGTCGTTCGTGCGTTCCGCGTTCGACGTTCTGGAGATCAAGCGCATCCTTGAGCAGAACGGCGGCGAGGATATCCAGATAATTTCAAAAATTGAGAACAAGCAGGGCGTTGACAACATCGAGTCGATACTCAAGGTCAGCGAGGGTATAATGGTCGCAAGAGGCGATATGGGCGTCGAGATTTCGTTTGACGAGCTGCCCGCTATTCAAAAGCAGCTTATTCAGCAGTGCTACAGCACCGGCAAGATGGTCGTTACCGCGACCCAGATGCTTGAGAGCATAACCCATAATCCGCGTCCGACCCGTGCCGAAATCTCGGACGTTGCAAACGCGGTTTATGACGGTACGTCCATAGTTATGCTGTCAGGTGAGACGGCTGTCGGAAAGTATCCGGTGCGCGCCCTTAAGACTATGGCTCAGATATGCAACAAGACTGAGGAGAATATAGATTACATAAGCCGGTTCGAAAGTATGCATTTCAACCAGTCCAAGAGCGTTTCAAACGCAATCAGCCATTCGTCATGCACTACGGCGCACGATCTGGGCGCCACGGCGATCATAACGGTTTCAAAGTCCGGTTACACGCCGCGTCAGATCGCGGCGTACAGACCGAGCTGCCCGATAATCGCGGGTACCATGAGCAAAAAGACATGGCGGCAGCTTAACCTGAGCTGGGGCATTACCCCTATCCTCACCGAGATGAAGAACAGCAGCGACGAGCTGTTTACGCACGCTGTCGACTGCGCGGTAGAGGAGACCGACATAGTCAAGAAGGGCGATGTGGTTGTGCTGACCGGAGGTTCGCCTCTGGGCATAAGCGGAACCACCAACGTACTGAAGGTGCAGCTGGTAGGCGACATTTTGGCGTCAGGTCAGAGCTTCTCCAACAACTCGGTGAGCGGAAAGGTCTGCGTTGCAGCCAGCAACAACGACGCGCTCAAGAACTTTGAGGACGGCGACATACTGGTTATCCGCGAGACGAACAACGAACTCATCTCGCTGTGCAGACGTGCTTCTGCGATCATTACCGAGGTGGGCGGCGCCACGTCCCATGCTGCGGTTGTCGGCATGACACTGGATATCCCCGTTATCGTCGGAGTTGACGGGGCTACAAAGATACTCAAGCACGGCACCACCGTGACGATAGACGGTCCCAGAGGTCAGGTATATTCCGGCATAGCGAAGATCATGTAATAATATAATATTAAGGAGCGGTTTGATTGTTCAGAACCAAAATCACCGTGCGTTACTGTGAGACCGACAGTATGGGCGTGGTACATCATTCGAGATATTTTCCCTGGTTCGAGGTGGGCAGGACGGAGTTTTTCAAAACCTGCGGAATGTCCTACAGGGAGGTCGAAGAGCGGGGCGTACTGCTGCCGCTCCTTGATTGTTACTCGAAATTTATACACGGCGCGAGGTATCAGGACGATGTGTGGATAGAGGTGCGTCTTACGCGGCTGGGCGTTGCAAAGTGCGCGTTTGAGTACAGGGTCGTGCGCTGCGGGGACGATGTTCTGCTCGCTGAGGGCAGCACTACCCACGGCTTCACCGACCGTAATTTTAAGCCGATAAATCTCAAGAAAAAGCACCCCGATATATTCGAGGCATTAAAAAAATTACAATGAGGTGTAAATATGGAAAAATCAAAAGTGTATTTTACCGACAAAATAACGCCGGAGGCGGTTATCGAGATGTTTAAGGCGCTCGACCGGAAGCTGCCCGGCAGGGTCGCGGTCAAGGTCCATTCCGGCGAGGAGGGCAACCAGAACTACCTGCGCCCGGAATTTCTGCGTCCGATGATCGAGTATGCGGGCGGGACCGTGGTTGAATGTAACACCGCCTATGACGGCGAACGGAACTATACCGACAAGCACAAGAGGCTTATCGAGGAACACGGCTGGTCGAAGTATTTTAATGTGGATTTGATGGACGCCGAGGGACCGGACCTTAAGCTCGACATACCCAAGGGTAAGATCTTGAAGGAAAACCTTGTCGGCAAAAATCTGACGGACTACGACTCAATGCTGGTGCTGTCTCACTTTAAGGGTCACCCCGCGGGCGGCTACGGCGGAGCGCTGAAGCAGCTTTCAATCGGCTG
>CANQKP010000093.1 GCA_947624495.1 uncultured Monoglobus sp.
CCTGAAGGGACTTGAACCCCTGGCCCACTGCTTAGAAGGCAGTTGCTCTATCCAGCTGAGCTACAGGCGCACGACAGTTAAACAATTATTATAACCGTCAAGTTATAATGTGGAGCGGGTGATGGGAATCGAACCCACGCAATCAGCTTGGAAGGCTGAGATTCTACCATTGAACTACACCCGCATTTTTGTACTCCCGCATTTGCGACTTTTATAGTATAGCAATTTATGCACGTTTTGTCAAGAGTTTTTTTAAAATTTTTTAATTTATTTGCCTTATTCAGGATTGTGTGGTATAATAATCAAGAGGTGGTTTCATGGGACTGTTCAGTAAAACCGAAAAAGCAAAAATCCCGAACGGGTACACGGAGGAGTCGGTTCGGATCGAATCGAGCATATGCACGGGCGAAAGGACGATTGGATTTTATAATCCGTCGGACAAACGTTTGGTCTGCGCAGAGCTGGTGCGAAACGATGCGGACATTGACGCTTTTTATAAAAAATACGGAATTAAAAGAGGCGCGTCTCAAGACTGAGGCGCGCCCCTTGATTTAACTTTACGACTCCAGAAGACTCGTTCCTGTCATTTCCTTGGGCTGCTCAATTCCCATCATATCAAGAAGAGTGGGAGTAAGATCTGCAAGTCTGCCTTCCTTGAGCTTCACGCCCTTGCGTCCGATCAGTATAAGCGGAACAACATTTGTTGTGTGAGCCGTAAACGGCTCTCCGGTTTCGTAATCGATCATCTGGTCCGCGTTGCCGTGGTCGGCTGTTATCAGCGCTTCGCCGCCCATTTCAAGCAGGGCGTCCACAACTCTGCCGACGCAGGAGTCCACGGTCTCGACCGCCTTAACAGCGGCGTCAAACACACCTGTATGACCTACCATGTCACAGTTGGCAAAGTTTAATATGATGCAGTCGTATTTTCCGCTCTTTATACGATCCACAACCGCATCGGTAACCTCCGGCGCGCTCATTTCGGGCTGAAGGTCATAGGTCGCGACCTTCGGAGAATTGATCAGGACCCTGTCTTCACCCTCGTACGGTGCCTCGATGCCGCCGTTAAAGAAGAAGGTAACGTGAGCATACTTTTCGGTTTCTGCAATTCTGAGCTGGGTCTTTCCGAGGCTGCTCATGTACTCACCGAAGGTGTTGGTCAAGCTTTCCGGCTTGAACGCAATATGAACATTCGGCATTGTTGCGTCATACTGTGTCATTGTAACATAGTATGTGTCAAAAAACTTTCTGTCAAAGCCCGCAAAAGTGGGATCAACGATAGTTCTGGTAATTTCTCTGGCTCTGTCGGGGCGGAAGTTAAAGAATATGACCGAGTCGTTTTCCTTAAGTCTTCCGACCGGCACGCCGTCTTTGGTAATTACCGAGGGTACCACAAATTCGTCGGTAATATCCTCGTTATAGCTCTCTTCAATAGCCTCAACAGCGCTGCCGAACAGCTTGCCCTCGCCCTTTACTATGGCGTTATACGCCTTTTCAACACGTTCCCAGCGGTTGTCTCTGTCCATGGCATAGTATCTGCCGCTGATAGTGGCGATATCGCCCACGCCGATCTCGCGTTCCTTCTCGATAAGCTCCTTGATATATTCCTTCGCGGATGACGGCGGAACATCGCGTCCGTCGAGAAATCCGTGAACATGGACCTCGGTCAAGCCGCTTTTCTTAGCGAGCCTAAGCAAGCCGTACAGGTGGTTTTGGTGGCTGTGCACGCCGCCCGGCGACAAAAGACCCATTAGGTGCAGTGCGGAGCCGTGCTTCCTGCAGTTCTCCACCGCGCCGCAGAGCGCCTCGTTTTCGAAAAACGTCTCGTCCTCGATCGCCTTGGTGATCCGTGTAAGCTCCTGATACACTATTCTGCCCGCACCGATGTTGGTGTGACCGACCTCGGAGTTTCCCATCTGTCCGTCGGGCAGTCCCACATCCATGCCCGAAGCGTGAATGACGGTATTCGGACACTCGCTTAAGTATTTGTCAAGATTTGGAGTTTTGGCAGCGTATATAGCGTTGCCGTCATGGCGTTTGTTTACGCCAAATCCGTCCATAATAATCAAAGCATAAGGTTTCTTGCTCATATATGTGTCTCCTTTTAATTCTTTGCGGCATCTACGATCACGGCAAAATCATCAGCCTTTAGGCTTGCGCCGCCGATAAGACCGCCGTCGATGTTGGGCTTTGAAAGCAGCTCTGCCGCATTGCCGGCATTCATGCTGCCGCCGTATTGTATTCTGATTTTCTCGGCGGAGTCCGCTCCGTACAAAACGCCTACGGTATCACGTATAATGCCGCAAACCTCGTCAGCCTGATCGGCTGTCGCCGTCTTGCCGGTGCCGATTGCCCAGATCGGCTCATAGGCGATAATGACCTTCTCGGCGTCCGCCTTGTCAATGCCCAAAAACGCTAATTTAACCTGGCGGCAGACCGTTTCGGAGGTAACTCCGTTTTCGCGCTCGGTCAGGCTCTCGCCAACGCATACGATTGGTATAAGTCCGCCGTCAAGCGCCGCCTTGCATCTTAAGTTCACAGTCTCGTCGGTCTCTCCGAAATATTGACGTCTCTCACTGTGACCGATTATAACGTACTTAACGCCCGCGCCCGTCAGCATATTAGCAGCAAGCTCGCCGGTGTACGCGCCGCTCTCTTTAAAATGAACGTTCTGCGCACCGACCTCGACATTACTGCCGGCAGTCTCGGCAACGACGCCCGGTATGCATACAGCGGTGGGGCAAACCACCACATCACAGCCCGCGCCGGTCGAGTTTTTAACTATCGCCGCCGCAAGCTCAGCAGCCTCGGCGGGAGTTTTATTCATTTTCCAGTTGCCCGCAATGATCTTTTTTCTCATTTTTGTTCCTCCCGATTATTTATCATCAAGAGCTGCGCAGCCGGGCAGGACTTTGCCCTCAAGCAGTTCCATGGAAGCGCCGCCGCCGGTTGAGATATGTGTCATCTTGTCGCCGAAGCCCAGCGTGTTTATTGCCGCTGCGCTGTCGCCGCCGCCGATTATCGTTGTGGCGTCCGTGTCAGCCAACGCCTGCGCTACCGCTACCGTACCCGCAGCGAGTATCGGGTTCTCGAAAACGCCCATAGGTCCGTTCCATACCACTGTCTTTGCGGTCTTTACCGTGTCGGCGAACAGCGCTCTTGTCTTTTCACCGATGTCAAGACCCATTTTGTCCGCCGGTATAGCGTTTGACGGAACGGTCTCAACCTCTATTTTCGCGTCTATCGGGTTCGGGAACTCGGATGCGACAACCGTGTCAACCGGAAGCTGCAGGGTCTTGCCGAGCTTCTCCGCCTTGTCTATCATATCCTTGCAGTAGTCGATCTTTTCTTCGTCAACCAAAGATGTTCCCACCTCGCAGCCTTTTGCCTTAAGGAAGGTATAAGCCATACCGCCGCCGATAATCAGTGTGTCGCACTTTTCGAGCAGAGTCGAAATAACATTTAGTTTGTCCGAAACTTTTGCGCCGCCCAAAATCGCAACCAGAGGACGAACGGGATCATCGATTGCGTTGCCCACAAAGTCGATCTCCTTCGCCATGAGGTATCCTGAAACACAGGGGCTTAAAAACTCGGTTACGCCCACGGTTGAGCAATGCGCTCTGTGCGCGCTTCCGAATGCGTCGTTGACATACGCTTCGGCAAGAGAAGCCAGCTCTTTGCTGAAGTTCTCCTCGTTCTTTGTCTCCTCAGCTCTAAATCTGGTGTTCTGGAGCAGCACAACATCGCCGTCCTTCATTGCTGCGACAGCAGCCTTGGCGTTCTCGCCCACAACATTGTCGTCATTGGCAAAGACCACGTTCTTGCCAAGCTTCTCAGAAAGCGACGCCGCAACCGGAGCCAGCGAGAGCGTGTCGACCACCTGTCCCTTGGGCTTGCCCATATGCGAGCAGAGGATAACCTGCGCGCCGTCTGCGATCAATTTTTTGATTGTGGGCAGAGCGCCGTTTATACGGGTCTCGTCAGTGATCTTGCCGTCCTTGATAGGCACGTTGAAGTCACAGCGCACCAAGACCTTTTTGCCCTTCAGATTAACGTCATCAACAGTTTTCTTATTCATGATTGTACCTCCAAAATATATGTGATTTTAATTATTTTACATAGTATTTTCCACTTCAATAAGCACCCTGTTTTAATTTTACCCCATTGAGAAATATTTATCAAGAGGTTTTTACCAAAAAATCACATTAAATTTGCGAAAACCGAAGCGCTTATTTTGTTAAAATGTCAATTGACATATTATTATATGTATAGTAACATTAATAATACAAAGGAGTGTTTGAATTGGACAAAAAGTTTCGCACAAAAGATATGGTCGTTTCGGCGCTGCTTATCGCCGTTGGTATTCTGATACCTATGATATTTACCGGGTTCCCGTTCCGCATAGTGGTCGGACCTTATTCCGCGACCCTTATGGCGCACGTGCCGATCATAATCGCGATGTTTATTTCACCTTGGACCGCTGCGCTTACCGCTGTCGGAACCACGATTGGATTTTTCTTCACCGCGCCGCTGGTTGTCGCGGTCAGAGCCGCGTCGCATATTGTGTTCGCTATAGTGGGTGCGTATATGATCAGACGCGAGATCAATCTTATCGCCACCTGCGCTGCGACCGGAATTATCCACGCGGTTATCGAGGGTCTTGTCGTTCTGGTTTTCTTTGCGACCGGTCTTTCCGCAAACGACACCTATTCCGGCGCCGTGATGATGTGGATAACAATGGGCGGAACCTTTATCCACCATATTGTGGATTTCGCCATTTCGTTTATTGTTGCAACCGCGCTTATTAAAGCGCACATGATGTTCCCAATTCCTCCGATTTGGGGTAAAATTTCAAAAAAATAAAAAATTTTTTAAAAAATTTTTAAAAAAAGCTTGCAATTTATGAAAATATAGGATATAATATACTCGTGTCAAGCAGACAGGCGGTCTGCGGCTCCGGTTTGGAGCAAATTTATATTGTTAATTGCTTTAATGCAATTAAAGTTTTTCATATAATCCATTCACCTAAGAAAATAGCGATGCTGTTTCGGCATCGCTATTTTCGTGTGTTTGATTAATGTATAACAACGCAAGTTATATATCCTTGACTTCGATTATCTGCCCCTCTGTGTTTGAGTACTTGCTCAGCGCGTTAAGAGTCTGACCGGCGCCGATATATCTGTTGGCGGTGGTGTAATGTCCCAAGCTGTTGTACTTGCCGTCGACCTCAATCGTTATGTATGCGTCGTACTTATCCGGTATCGTAACAATTGCAAATCTGCCGTCAACAAGACTTATATCCATTTTCGCATCCTCAGCGCGGACGTCGACCACATCGCCTATATACTCCTTGGTCTCTCTGTCGTGAACGGGACCGCCCTTGCGAAGCGCTTCAAGCGTGTATTCCCGAACGCCCTCTACCTTGTAAACATACTGAAACTTTGTGCGCTCTGTGGCGGCGGTTGCGTCGCTGTCCGATGTATATCTCATATATATTCCAAACGCCAGCACGATTATGCACAGAACCACAATTATATCAATAATGCTGATTATTCCGAACAGCTTTCCTGTCTTTTTGAATGAACCTTTTTTTGCCATATCATCTGTCTCCTTTCGCGGTACCGATTATTCACTTATCTCAAGCCGTGTAACGTATCCGTAACTCGCCCAGTTCTGGGTGCGGACCGCTGTGGCGTCGCCGACTCTTATAGGGCTGTCGTTAATCGTCACTGCGTCCTCGCCGTCAACCGCGTCCGCCTCCATGGTTACGTAAACATCATACTTGCCGGGGATCTCCTGATTCATCGCCGTACCCTTTGTCAAGTCGTAAGCCGTGGTCTTTGCTGTCTCGTATCTCACGCCTGTAACGACCGCAGGCATTTTCTCCTTCTCACCGATTGTGACCTTATCGCCTTCCTGAGGCAGCGTGGTCAAAAACTCGTCCTCATTGTTGAACTCAACCTCGACGGTGGCTGTGACGTTTCTGCCGGCAGTCTTTGACGCGTCTGTGTCGGCTGCGGTTGATGATATGAAGAAATAAGCCGCCGCAGCCGCAACCAGAACAACCGCCAGTATGATTATAAGATCCATAGCGTTAAATTTTGCTTTCATTGTTATATATCCTCCTGTAAATATTTTCGATATTTCTTGTGTTGACCTCTGCGGTGAAGGTACTTTTATAAATCTCAAGGCTTGACGCCGACATTTTGTCATAAAGCGCGCTGTCGGTCATAAGCAGCTTCAGTCTGTCCGCCATCGCCTTCGGGTCCTTAACCGGCACAAGAAAGCCGTTTTCCCCGTCTTTTATGACTCCGGGATTACCGCCAAAGTCTGTGACGACCGCAGGTTTTCCGAGACTCATTCCCTGAAGGAGCGAGAGACTGGTCGCCTCGGTCCCGAACGAGCAGTTGGCTTGAATATCCATTGCGTTCATCAGCGGCTCCACATTGGTAAGAAAGCCCAGCAGCTTAACATGACCGCCAAGTCCTTCGCTCTCGATCTGCCGCCTTACCTCCTCCTCTGTGTCTCCGGTACCCGCAATGAGGAATTTTGCTTTGACACCCTCTTTAAGCAGCAGCTTTGCCGCCTCCACAAAATATCTGTGTCCCTTGACCTCGGTCAGACGGGCGATAATTGCCACCGCCTTTTCATCGGGCGCTATGTCAAGCGATTGGCGGACCTCATTCCGGTTCGGCAAAATCTTGAGCGGCTCCACACCGTTTAATATAACATCGATTTTTTTATCCGAAACTCCGGTAGCTGTCAGATTATCTTTCGCCGCCTCCGCCACCGCGATGATCCTGTCCGCCGTCAGGTTATTGACCGCGCCGTTAATCAGCTTTCCGACACCCTTTGACAGACGCTCGGACGGTTCAAAAACGCTGTGCCTGGTATACACCGTCTTTATGCCGCACAGCTTTGCGGCTATCCGGGCCGACATACAGCCGTGGGTGTGGACAATATCCGGTTTAAGCTTGGCAAACAGCTTTCTCAGCAGCCCTACCGCGCCCATGTCCAGCGACTTTTCCGCCAATCGGTCAAGCTCATACGCCGTAATCCCCAGCTCCCTGATCTCCGGCAGCAGCAGCGAGTTCCTCGGCACCACCGCCGACACATCAAATTCACTGCGGTCAAAATGCTTCAGGAAGGTGATTATGCATTTACCGGCGCCGCCGATGTTTGAGTCGGACGACACCTCCAAAACCTTTATCAAGCGCGCTTCACCGCCTTTTTCTCATCCCCGGCAACATACACCGCCGCAATTCCCAGCGCCAGCACGTACCAGAAAATGAGGAACACTCTGTAGTTATAGAAGCAGTTATCAAACATTCCCTGTACAGCAAAGCCGACAACGCCGGAAGCAATCGCAACGATCATTGCGCCGAGCTTGCTTCCCTTGCGGCTTGTCGCCTGATAACCGCCGATCATTTTCTTAAAGAACATAAACAGCAATATAAGGAATATGGAAATTCCGACAATGCCCGACTCCACAAAAATCTGGAGGAACATATTGTGGGAGTGGGGCGCAACAATTCCGCTGTATGAATAGAACGGATAAACCGACTGGAACGCCTGAGTTCCGGGTCCTATTCCGGACGCCCAGAAGTCCTTGAGCATCGCGAATGTACCGAACCAGATATAAACCCTGTATGATGTGGACGAGTCGGTCATATCTCCAACGCTGACAAATCTGTTTATTATGCTTTGAGGGATAAGCATAGGCACGAACGGAAGCGCGATAAGCGCCAGCCCCCACAGCTTTCCGCACACAAATGTGACAAACACTCCGGCGGTGATAATGAACCCGATCCAACAGCCGCGTGAGAATGTCAGTATCAAAGTGGCGAACATCATTCCGGCAACCGCAACATAAATCAGCTTTGACAGCTTTTTCGGGCGCTCCCAAACAAGACCCACGCACACCGGAATGACAAGCAATATATACTCGCCGAGTACATTGGGGTTTTCGAGAGTGGAATAAACACGCATCTTGATGTCGGTGAACATTTCTTCATCCATCCATGCCGAAGCGGTGTCCCAGCCGAAAATATACTGCGCTATACCGTATAGGCAGACCAGAGCGCCGGATATTACAAACAGCGTAAGTGCGTCAAAAAGCTGCTTGCGGGTCTTTACTGTATTGATAACCACGAAATAAAACAGCATGAACGCCATATATACCAAAAAGATGCTCAGGCTGTTGATCATCGCAAAAGAAAATATGCTTGCAACCAAATACATCGCCAACATCCCGATTACAAGAAATCCCATGCCGTCAAACCGCCATTTAAATTTTTTATCACAGACAGCCTTTATTATCAGCGAGAAAAAGCTCAACAGGGAAAGTCCCACCATTACCATTGTCGGACTCAGTGGCGCTAAAAATATAGTGAAGTACACTCCGGCAAGAGGCGCCCTCAGCACAACAAACAGCCCGAAAAGACTGCCGATTACCAAAAACGGAAGCAGCGGACTGACATATGCGGTAATTCCTGCCGCAAGACCCAATATAATTGCCAGCCAAAGCCGCGAGGCGGGTTTTGTATATTTG
>CANQKP010000094.1 GCA_947624495.1 uncultured Monoglobus sp.
ACCCGCGCCGACCACGCCGACACCATGAACCAGCTGTTCTCGGCTTATGCCCGCGGCAAGGACGCCAAGGAGCTTATGGTAATTTTGGGCGAGGCGGCTCTGACGGATATTGACAAAAAGTATGCCAAGTTCGCCGATGAGTTTGAAAAACGCTATGTTTCTCAGGGCTATCAAACTAAACGTGATATTGAGGAAACGCTGGAGATCGGCTGGGAGCTTTTGGGCATACTGCCCAGAGGCGAGCTGAAACGTATCAAAGACGAATACCTTGACAAATATTATAAGGAAGCTTAACGCAAGGAGGAAAACCTATGGCAATGACACAGGTCAATCCGACCAGAATGGAATTGTCGCGTCAGAAAAGCAAGCTTATAACCGCTATGCGCGGACATAAGCTGCTTAAGGATAAGCGCGACGAGCTTATGCGCCAGTTTTTGGACTTGGTTAGAGTTAACAGGCAGCTCCGCGAAGAAGTGGAGGAAGGTATCAAAGCCGCAAACCGGAAATTTGTTCTGGCTGCCGCGGTTATGAACGACCCTGCTCTTAAGACCGCGCTTCTTGCGCCGAAGCAGAGTGTTTCGGTTTCGGTTGAGGGTAAAAACGTTATGAGCGTTGAGATCCCTGTGTTTGACTACAAGACCGCGACCCCGCGCGAGGGCGACATATTCTCCTATGGGTTTGCTTTCACTTCGGGGGACCTTGACGATGCGGTCCAATCTCTGAGCGATATATTCCCGAAGCTTTTAAAGCTTGCGGAATGTGAAAAAGCTTGTCAGCTTATGGCGGACGAGATCGAAAAGACAAGGCGCAGGGTCAACGCTCTTGAACACGTCATGATACCCGAATATCAGCGCCAAATTAAATATATCACCATGAAGCTTGATGAAAACGAGCGTTCGACCCAGATAAGGCTTATGAAGGTCAAGGACATGATGATCAAAGAAAATATTGAGAAAAAGCGTGAAAGCATGGCGTGATTACGGAGAAACAGATATGAAAAATCTTGATTTGAAATATTTAAATCTGCTCCACATGAGATACGGAAATATCAGAAAGGCGTCTGAGGCTGTTATTAACCTCAGCGCCTTGCTGAATTTGCCAAAGGGTACAGAGCATTTCCTGAGCGACATCCACGGTGAATATGAGTCGTTTACTCATATTCTGAAAAACGGTTCGGGCGTTATAAAGTCCAAGATCGACATGGTGTTTGAAGGTACGCTCCCGGACAGCGAGCGCAAGTCTCTTGCCACGCTGATTTATTATCCGGAAGAAAAACTGGAGCTTGTTAAAAATTCAATGGAAAGTTTATCGGAGCTTGATGAATGGTATATGCTTACTCTGCACCGCTTGATCGAGGTCTGCAAGGTAAGTGCTTCCAAATACACCCGCGCGGAGGTGCGCAAGGCGCTGCCCGAAGGATTTGACTATATAATTGACGAGCTTCTCCATACTCAGGATTATGAGATCGACAAAAACGAATATTATAAGCAGATCGTTTCAACTATAATACGTATCGGCAGAGCTGACGCGTTTATAATCGCTATGGCGGAGCTTATACAGCGGCTTGCTATCGCACGGCTCCATATAATCGGCGATATTTATGACCGCGGTCCCGGCGCTCCTGTAATTATGGACACCCTTATGCGCCACCACAGCGTTGACATTCAGTGGGGCAACCATGACATAGAGTGGCTCGGAGCCTCAATCGGCAGCCGCGCCTGCATAGCAAATGTGATACGCCTCTCGTCAAGGTATGATAACATGAATACTATCGAGGGCGACTACGGCATAAGCATACGCCCTCTGGCGGTATTTGCGATGGAAACCTACGCCGACGATGACTGCAGTGTTTTTATCCCGCGCCATCTTGAGGTAAACGAATACAGCAAGCATGATGAGAAGCTGATTTCCAAGATCCATAAAGCTGTGACCGTTATTCAGTTTAAGCTAGAGGGCGAGATAATCAAGCGGCACCCGGAATACAAAATGGACGACCGCCTGCTGCTCGACAAGATCGACTATGAGACCGGTATAATTAAAATAAACGGAAAGGAATACGAGCTTACCGATAAGAACTTTCCCACTGTTGACCCAAAGGACCCGTACCGTCTTTCGGATGCTGAACGCGAGGTAATGGACAGGCTCAGAGCCGCGTTTATGAGCAGCGAGAGGCTTAAGACCCATATGCGGTTCATGTGCGACCGTGGCTCTCTGTATAACAAGTACAACTCCAACCTGATGTTCCACGGCTCTATCCCGATGACGGAGGACGGCAAGTTTGAAAAGGTGCGTCTGTTTGGAAAACCTCTTTCAGGCAAGGCTCTGTTTGACGAAATTGACTTAAGAGTCCGGAACGGATTTAAGACCAAGGACGGCACGAAGGAGCATACCGAGGCGGAGGACCTGATGTGGTATCTTTGGTGCGGCGCCAAGTCGCCGCTCTTTGGCAAGGACAGAATTGCCACATTTGAAAGCTATTTTATTGCCGACAAGGAATTGCATAAGGAAAACAAAAATCCGTACTACAAGCTTGTTGCAAAGCGCGAGACTGCGGTCATGATACTTAAGGAGTTCGGCTTGAGACCCGCGGACTCGCACATTATCAACGGTCATGTTCCGGTCGAGATACGCAAGGGTCAAAGTCCGATCAGAGCCGGAGGCAAGCTGTTCGTTATTGACGGCGGACTTTCAAAAGGTTATCAGCCCAAAACAGGTATCGCCGGATACACCCTGCTTTATAACTCGCACGGGCTGATCTTGGTGTCCCATGAACCATTTGAGTCAAAGGAAAAGGCGGTTCGTGAGGAGATAGACATACATTCAAAGACCGTGGTCCTTGAAAGAGCCGGAAAGCGTAAAATGGTGGCTGACACCGACCGCGGCGCGGACATAAAGGACCGGATCGAGGAGCTTGAAACCCTGCTTGCCGCTTATAGGAGCGGGACACTAAAACCCAAACCATAAAATCAAATATCAGAAATTGTAATTAAAACCCTTGATTTATCAGGGGTTTTATGGTAAAATAGCAAAGTTAAACAGAATTTATATAGTAAGGAGCGATTTTTGTGGCTAAGGAGCTTTCAAAAACCTATGACCCGAAGGCGGTTGAGGAAAAAATCTATCAGGAGTGGATACGCGGCGGTTACTTTCACGCCGAACCGGACGAGTCTAAAAAGCCGTTCACGGTGGTAATTCCTCCTCCGAACGTCACGGGTCAGCTTCACATGGGTCACGCCCTTGATGAGACGTTTCAGGATATAATAATAAGAACAAAGCGTATGCAGGGCTATAACGCCCTGTGGATCCCCGGTACGGATCATGCCGGAATTGCGACCCAGATAAAGGTCGAGGAGGATATGCGCGTCAACGAGAACGGTCTTACCAGATATGATCTTGGAAGAGAAAAGTTTTTGGAGCGCGTTTGGGCATGGAAGGAAAAGTTCGGCGACCGTATCATTAACCAGCTCAAGAAGCTTGGCTCGTCGTGCGACTGGGACAGAGAGCGGTTCACAATGGACGAGGGCTGCAGCAAGGCTGTTCGCGAGGTCTTTGTCAATCTGTACAATAAGGGGCTTATATACCAGGGTACCCGTATAATCAACTGGTGCCCGTCCTGCAAGACCGCCCTTTCGGATGCGGAGGTTGAGTATTCGGAGCATGAGGGCAATTTCTGGCATATAAAATATCCCATTAAGGACGGAGACGGTTATGTTGAGATAGCCACGACCCGCCCCGAAACGCTGCTGGGCGATACTGCCGTAGCGGTAAATCCCGATGATGAGAGGTACAAGGATCTGGTCGGCAAAACTCTGATATTGCCTCTGGTTGGCAGAGAGATCCCCGTTATTGCCGATGATTATGTTGACAAGGAGTTCGGAACCGGATGCGTTAAGATCACTCCCGCACATGACCCCAACGACTTTGAGGTTGGCAAGCGTCACGGACTTGAGGAAATCAAGGTTATGAACGATGATGCAACAATCAATAAGTTTGGCGGCAAATATGAGGGTATGGACAGATATGAGGCACGCAAAGCCATAGTTGATGATCTTGAAAAAGAAGGACTTCTTGTCAAAGTCGTTCCACACACTCACAACGTTGGCGGCTGTTACCGCTGCGGAACCACGGTCGAGCCGATCACTTCAAAGCAGTGGTTTGTAAAAATGAAGCCTCTGGCGGAGCCTGCGATAGAGGCGGTCAAAAAGGGCGAGACAAGGTTTATACCCGAACGCTTCACCAAAACATACATGAACTGGATGGAGAACGTCCACGACTGGTGCATATCCCGTCAGCTCTGGTGGGGTCACAGAATTCCGGCATTTTATTGTGAGGACTGCGGTGAAACAATCGTTTCAAAAGAGGATATATCCGTCTGCCCCAAGTGCGGCGGCAAGGTAAAGCAGGACGAGGATGTGCTTGACACATGGTTTTCAAGCGCCCTGTGGCCTTTTTCGACTCTCGGATGGCCGGACAAGACCAAGGAACTTGATTACTTC
Organism: uncultured Monoglobus sp.; assembly: GCA_947624495.1. Lineage (GTDB taxonomy): Bacteria > Bacillota > Clostridia > Monoglobales > Monoglobaceae > Monoglobus. The sequence continues at coordinate 4,497 of CANQKP010000094.1, forward strand.
TACCCTACATCTGTGCTGGTTACCGGATATGATATTATTTTCTTCTGGGTTGCCCGAATGATATTCTCGGCATTAGAGCATACAGGCGAAGCACCTTTTAAAGATGTGTATATCCACGGTCTTGTCCGCGACTCTCAGGGACGCAAAATGAGCAAATCACTTGGTAACGGCATTGATCCGCTGGAAATAATTGATAAGTACGGCGCGGACGCTCTGCGCTTTACCTTGGCAACGGGTAACTCGCCCGGAAACGATATGAGATTTTATATCGAACGTGTCGAGGCGAGCCGCAATTTTGCCAACAAGATATGGAACGCGTCCAGGTTTGTGCTTATGAACCTTTCAATCGACAAATGCGAGCTTCCCGCTTCGGACAAGCTTACAATTGCGGACAAATGGATATTGTCGGCATACAACGATCTCGTAAAAGAGGTTACCGAGAACCTGGATAAGTACGAGCTGGGCATAGCGGTCTCAAAACTCTATGACTTTATTTGGGACAGCTTTTGCGACTGGTATATCGAGCTTGTTAAGCCGAGGTTCTTTGAGCAGGGTGAGAGCAACACAACAGCCCAGCAGGTGCTTGTGTATGTACTTTCTAACACTCTCAAGCTTCTGCATCCGTTCATGCCGTTTATTACCGAGGAAATCTGGCAGGCGCTTCCCCACGAGGGCAGGAGTATCATGATCTCCGAGTTTCCGGTGTATGACCCTGATTTTAAGGATGAAGCCGCCGAAAGTGAGATGCTCATGATAATGGACGCGATAAAGGGCGTTCGCAACATAAGAAACGAGATGAATGTTCCGCCTTCAAAGAAAGCGGCGCTGTATATCGTCACCGACAGAGCAGACACATTTATGAAGGGCGATGTTTTCTTCAAAAAGCTTGCATCCGCTTCCGATGTGAATGTTTGCGCCGATAAAAGCGGAGTTCCGGAAAACGCGGTATCGGTTGTTGTGCCGGGGGCTGAGATCATGCTGCCTCTTGATGAGCTTGTTGATAAGGAGAAGGAGCTTGAACGCCTGAACAAAGAGAAAAAGCGTCTTGAAGGTGAGATAAAACGCGTCGAGGGCAAGCTCGGCAACAAGGGATTTACCGAAAAGGCGCCCGCTAAGGTAGTGGAAGAGGAACGCAAAAAGGGCGAGAAATACAGCGAGATGCTTAAGACTGTTTTAGACAGCATAGCGAAATTAGGAGAATAATTATGATTTTTAAACCCGCGGATATTCTTATTCCGAAAGGTATCGAAAACGAAAAATGGAGCGTGGTCGCCTGTGATCAATACACATCCGAACCGGAATATTGGAAAAAGGCAGCGGAAATTGCCGCAGGCAGTCCTTCGACCCTGAATATAATTTTTCCGGAGGTGTATCTTGGCGGACCCGGCGGCGATGAACGGATAAAAGGTATTAATAAGACCATGAACGAATACCTGAGTTCGGGCTTGTTCGAGGAGCTGAAAAACTCGCTTGTGTATGTCGAGCGTACTTTGTCCAACGGAAAGATACGGCGCGGCATTATCGGCGCGCTTGATCTTGAGGAGTATGACTTTTCAAAGGACTCTCAATCAAAGATCCGCGCCACCGAAGGCACAATAATTGAGCGCATACCGCCCAGACAAAAAATCCGCGTGAACGCTCCTCTTGAGCTGCCTCATATTATGATGCTGATCGACGACAGGGAATTGTCGGTCGTTGAACCGCTCAAACAGAAGAAGGACGGTTTCAGAAAGCTGTATGACTTTGAATTGATGCTGGGCGGCGGACATCTTACGGGATATGAAATTACACCGGGCGCGCGGGATGAAGTTTTATCCGCCATTGAAAAGCTTGAAGATAGATCTGTCTTTGATAAAAAATATAACGCAGACGGAAAAGGCGTGCTGGTTTTTGCGGCAGGAGACGGTAATCATTCGCTGGCGACCGCCAAAACGTGTTGGAATGAAATTAAGAAAGGCTTGACCGAAGCCGAAGCGGAAAGTCATCTGGCAAGGTATGCGCTGGTTGAACTCGAAAATATCCATGATGAGGCGCTTGAATTTGAACCTATCCAGCGCGTTCTTTTCGATGTTCAGCCGGAAAATCTGTTAGCCGCGCTGTTTGAATATTATCCGGGCGCATCGTATGATAACAACGGCGGACAGAAAATTCGGTATGTGTACGGCAGCAAATCGGGTGAGATCTATATCAAGAACGGACCCAGCAACCTGCCGGTGGGAACACTCCAGATATTTCTGGACGACTATCTTGCTCAAAACGGCGGCAGAATTGATTATATACACGGCGATAATGTTGTGCGCCGACTGACCGAAAATAAAAATACGATTGGTTTTATGGTTGACCCTATGGAAAAAAATCAGCTGTTTGAAACTGTGATCAAGGACGGCGCTCTGCCAAGAAAAACCTTCTCAATGGGCGAAGCCGCTGACAAGCGGTACTACTTTGAATGTAAGCGAATTAAGTAAATTTGGTGGTAAAATGAGCAAGAAGCATATAAAAACGAACGCTATGCGGATACTTGAGACCGCGGGACTTGAGTTTGAAACAATTTTTTATGAAAGCGGCGAGTTTATGGACGGCGTTTCTGTATCAAAAAAGCTCGGTCTTGACCCAGGCACTGTTTATAAGACCCTCGTTACCGAAAACAAGGCACACGAAAACTTTGTGTTCGTTATCCCGGTAGCGGAGGAGCTTGACCTCAAGAAGTGCGCCGCGGCGTCAGGACAAAAATCACTTGAAATGATACACGTAAAGGACATCACACGTGTTACCGGATATATCCGCGGCGGATGCAGTCCTATAGGCATGAAAAAGCAGTTCATGACGGTAATCGACAGCTCCGCCGAGACATTACCACAGATTTATTTCAGCGGCGGCAAGCGCGGAGTCCAGATCAAAATGGACCCAAATGATTTAAAAGAACTTATTGACGCAAAGTATGCGGAAATAATAAGGTGAGAGGTTTTATTCTGCGTTGTTAAACTCCTCAATTCCTTTAAAAACAGCGTCGGCAAGTTGTTGCTGGTATTCATCGCTTTGCAGCTTTTCAAGTTCATCAGGATTTGACAAAAACCCGCATTCCACAAGGATTGCGGGTACTTTTGCGTTTTTAAGAACATAAATTCCCGCTTCGTTCCGCTTTGCTTCTCTGGTGTTCGAATTGTCGACATTTTCTCTGAGCGATTTCTGGACAAGCTCGCCCAAACGCTTGCTGTCGTCGCTGTTCTGGGAGTAAAATACCTGTGCTCCGCTGTATTTGGCATCGGTGAACTTGTTCATATGTATGCTTATAAACATATCCGAACCTGAGTCCTGAAGTACAAAAAGACGATGTTCTAGATCAGCCTTTTTATTAAATTTTCCGTTGCTGCCCGGTATGTCAGGCTCATCGCCCTCTCTTGTCAGAACAGCCGCGCCGCCGTTATTGTTAACAACATCGCGGAGCTTTTGGGCGACAGCTAAATTTAAGTCCTTTTCGAGCACATTTCCGTTTGATGCACCTCCGTCCCTGCCGCCGTGTCCGGGGTCTATTGTAACGGTAAAAATCGGTGCCTCAGCATTTGTTACAGAGACCGGCTCCGACAGCGTTTTCAGCATGAGACCACAGGCAAAAGACACCATTATAACAGCGGTCGCGATCCATATAATTTTGCTGAGTTTGATTGTATGTATCATAATAGCGTCACCCCTCTCTCTATATATATTATTGTGCTCGATATAAAATTACAAAAAAATGAAATAATTTGAATAAGTTAGTAAAAACAAGTATTTGTCAGTATATAGTATAATTATTTGGTTTAATCAATAATAAACGCTTGTAATCCGTTTTGACTTTTATATCTAATAACTGTATAATAGTCGATGTTGCTGCTAAATGCGGCACGGAAAATGAAGAAGATGTGGGAGTTTAGCTCAGCTGGGAGAGCATCTGCCTTACAAGCAGAGGGTCATAGGTTCGAGCCCTATAACTC
>CANQKP010000095.1 GCA_947624495.1 uncultured Monoglobus sp.
GTAGCGGTAACTGGATTTGAACCAGTGACACTACGGGTATGAACCGTATGCTCTAGCCAACTGAGCTATACCGCCATGTCTCTTATCCGTGAGTCAAAGCGGAGAACTCACAAACAACATTGACAATTATATCAGATAGGTTTTGTGTTGTCAAGCTTTTTTTGAAAATTTTTTGAACTATTTTTCCTGTTGACAAATCTTCTTGAAAATGCTATTATTTATACAATTAAGTCTTTTATAGTGATAGGAGATATGAAAATGTCAATTAAATCAACGATCATAATCCAAAAAGAAGAAAACTGGTACGTATCGCCAAAAACTGTTTTGTTGCATTGCCGCCCGCGGTAGGCAAGGCGGAACAGGGGACGGCGCATTATTTAAAGCAAAACAGTTTTTGGCGTTCTAACCCCTAACCCCTAATCCCTAATCCCTAATCACAATTCTCTATGTAATGAACGTTGTAATAAATTTTTAACTTGAAAAAATTGTAAAATTGTGTTATTATAACTTTGGCAGTTGATACTGCAAGCGCGGAATATTCCGCGCGGAGAAACACTCCTGCATAAATAAAATATGCAAAAGTAAAAGGCAGAACTAAAGACGTAAGGACGGCTAACATAGCGAATAGCAAATAGATATTAGTGACTAGGAGCGCGCAGCGCGCAGGGCTCCCGCGAAAGCCGCAGGCTTTTGTGGGAAAAAGGAACAATAGCAGAGCGATGAGAAAAAATCGCAGGCGATTTTTTTGATAAGCGGCGCTCATTGTGACTCAGGATGATGCCTATGAAATATTGGGCAATTAAAGCGGCTGTAATGCTGCTTATTATCGCTGTAATATTTATAGCGTTTGCGCCACCAGTGCAATAAAAAATAACAACCGATCCGAAGTTTAGACGCCAAGGATCAGTTGATATTTTAACAATTTCCGAAGCGGCTGACCGTTTTTACGCTCTGCCGTTTCTCTTTATATTGATATTATATATTAATATTTTGCTTTTGTCAAGTCTTATTTAATATATTTGATTATTCCCGAAATAGTAGGTAGTCTATTTTTCCCCAACGGATGCGCTGACAGCCCTGCATTAACGCACTGTTTAATAACGCGTATTCCCTAGTCTCTATCTTGCTTCCACATATAATTTTTTCCTGTTGACAAATCTTCTTGAAAATGCTATCATTTATACAATTAAGCCTTTACTTTAATGGAGAAGTACCAAATGGAACAATGTTTTCTCGATGTGATGTATTTAATAAACTGCGCTTTGCATAATAAAAAAGCGCACATAAACGAAGATACCGATGTCGCTCGCGTTGTGCAGGAGTGCTACGCTCAGTCGTGCGAGCTTTTGGCGTTGAGCGTTCTTGTCTCCGCCGATAATTCCGACGCGCTCGACATCCTTCCCGAAATGCGCGCTTATTTAATGAAGAAAACCGCTGCAGAGACCCTGCGCAGAGCGCGCCTGTATAAGATGATAGACGACCTTGAAAATAACGGATTTGATCCGATTATAATAAAAGGCGTGACTCTTGCGGACCTTTATCCAAACCCCGCGCTGCGCGAGTCGGTCGACACCGACCTCCTGTTCCTGAACAAAGAACGCTGCGACGCTGCGACTCGGTTTTTGATTGGGCGCGGCGGAGAGGTGTTAAGCGTTAAGGATACCGAAAAGCATAACACAGTGCAGTACCCCGGCGTCGGCAGGGTCGAGCTTCACCACTGCCTCTATAACGAGTCGTTCTATAACTACCGCTTAAAGCGCGAGAACGTTGTGAAGCAGCCGTTTGACCGTCTGACTTTAAAAGACGGCAAACGTGTCTCCGCTCTCGGCAAGACCGATGCGCTGAAATTCGTTTTCTGCCATATGCTCGGTCACTTTATCTATAACCGGTGCGACCTTAAGCAGATCTGCGATATACTGCTCTATGTCAGGACGTATAAGGACGAGATCGATAAAGCAGAGCTTGACGCTTTTCTCGAAAGGACCGGATACGCGAAGGCGTTTTCAGCCGTCATGGGCGCGGGCGTCGAGTACCTCGGCTTTGAGCGCGGCGAACTTATAAACGCCGACTGTTCCCCGCGTACAGTCGAACTTTTCATGACCGACTGCTTTAACGGCTGCACTATCGGGGTCTGGGGTAAAAATCCCCGCGGCCGCCGCGGCGGCGGAGCCGCATCCGCCAAAAGCCTTAACCTCGGCAAAAAGAGCTTTGTTAAAAAAGTCGTAAGAATAGGCGTCGCGCCTGAAAAGACCGTGCTTCAGGGTCTGTATCCCTACTGCGCGGAAAATCCCGCCCTGCTTCCCGCCGCGTGGCTTAACAATATCGTTGACCTTTCTCTGGGCGCGCTGAGAAACAGACGCAAGATCCGCGGCAGAGAGGAAGTATTGAAAAATATAGGTGTAATTGACTGAAAATGTTACAACATATTGTTATTTTTATCGGCTGATTTGTATATTATTTTTAAAAAAAATTAAAAAAACTTATTGACATTTAGAAAACAGTGTGTTATTATTAGTTTTGATAATGGTTATACAGTCATGAGAGGATTGGTGATTGTGCCTGAAATATCGTTTAAAATCGCCGGAATTACGGTAAAGCTTTCGGGGAACTGCCCCGCCGAAACCCTCCGCATTATGGAAGGCTATCGTGTTCGGGAAGCTTTTCCGGGGCGCGGCGCGGGCGGCGAAGTCGGTAATGACCGTGATGTAACCGACTGCGGTCGGAGTGATCTGCTTTGCGTCGGTTTTGAGGTCGTTGACCGGATAAAGGCTCTGGACCTTGACCCCGTGTACAGCGTTCGGCATTTTATCGAGGAATTTGGCACATTTGGTGAAAACTTCGTTTCGCAGGACAGGAGCGGTGATGAATCGCTCGCGACTCTTGTGTACGGCGATGACTTTCATGACGTCAGCTGCTCTGTTGTGGACGTTGAGGATGTCGGCGGCGCGAGCCTTGAGAGCCGTGTAAACGTGGCTCTGGGCGAGTGCTTCACAAACTGCCTTCCCGCGTTCGGCGCGCTGACTTATCACGCCTCCGCAATCGCGTTTGACGGTTCGGCTCTGCTTTTCGCGGCACCCTCCGGGACCGGGAAATCGACTCAGACCGCTCTGTGGCGCAGCTGCTTTCCCGAAAGGGTCGTTTATATAAATGACGACGCTCCGGTCATCCGCAGGAAGGACGGGCTGTTTTATGCATACGGTACGCCGTGGGCAGGCACGTCCGGGATAAACACAAATGTTTCCGCGCCGGTGAAAGCGATAATATATGTGGAGCGCGGTACCGAAAATTCCGTTCGTCCTCTGGACGGGCGCGAAAAATTCATCAGGGCGATGTGCTCCGTCAGGGAGCAGCGTTTCCCTGTTCAAAGACAGCGTCAGACACAGCTCTTGTTTGAGTTTATAAACGCTGTTCCGGTATACTCGCTTCGCTGCGATATTTCGCGCGGGGCGGTCGAAGTTGTTAAATCTCTTTTGTTTTAGCTCCGATATCCGCGGAACTGAAATAAAAAGATTTGAAATATTAAGGATTTACCTTATTACAGAAAGGGAGTGACTCCATGAAGGTTTATCAGAAATTAAAGGCTGAAATCGTTGATCTTACCGAAAAGCTGGATGAGGCGGTTTCCTTCGGTGCATACGCGGATAAGGTGTGCGGAATGGAACCGGCTATCGCTTATGCTACGCCTTTCAGCAGCGACAGCATTAATCCGAAAGAAAGAAAGCGTTCGATTAGAGCTGCAAAGCCTAACAGCGGCTGGGATTTCAGTCGTTTCTCATTATTTTGCGTATCTTAAGGAGGACCGTTTAACAGCATGAAGAGACATTTGAAATTAATTCCGGTTTTCGGAATTATGCTGGCGGCATTCTTCCTGATGGGCTTTACCGACCTGCCCGAAGACCACTGGGCATACCCCGCCGTTCGGCAGCTCGCCGATGAGGGTACTGTCTCCGGTTTTGAGGACGGTTCGTTCAAGCCCGATGAACTCGTGACGAGGGCTGAGTTTGTCAAAATGCTTGGATACAGGCTTCCGGAGCCGAGGAATGATTACATTTCCGACCTGCGGCAGCTTCACTGGGCTTATGATAATCTTCTTTATTCGCCCTTAAGAACGGTGGACGGAAAGATCCTTGCCGACGACCCGATAACCAGAGAGCAGGTTGCAGTCTACATATACGATTGCTATGCAGACGGCGCCGAAAGCGCCGCGCCCTCGGTAATCACAAACAGTGCGGATGATCCCGTTGAGGTCGGCTGGGTCTATGAGCATGGAGTTATGGTCGGTGATGACGGTTTGAACCTTCGTCTGAGTGACGGTCTTACCCGTGCTGAGGCTGCGAAGCTTATAGTAAGCTCGCGCGGCTGTGCTTCAACCACGACCGATTTTGCGGACAATGTTCCGGATGAGTACTTAAAGCGTGTGTTCAATTCAAGCGCTCTGTTTGATGTTGACTATTCCGCGGACGCGGTCCTGACCAATGGTCAGGTGGCGCGCGCGGCGTACAGACTGAATAAGGACCGTGTGAGCGGACTGACTTATAATGAGGAAGCCGGCTTTGAGCATGAGTACGCGAACGACCTTAAGGCAATGGAAGCAGTGCTGGGTCCCGGTCGGATATCGGCTGAGTTCGCGGACAGTCCCGCACTGCCGGAAGATGCTTTCGCGATGCTGGCTTACGGCATTGCGTCAAAAATCAAGACTCCGGTCGCATACGGCGCTCAGACCGAGACCTTTAAGGATGCCAAGCCCGCAGATGCGGCGCAAGGTGCTCCGCTGGCGTTTGACTGGCAGTACGGTATCCGCCCCTATGGCGGTGGTGTGCTTAAGACCGGAACGCCGGTAACCCACAGGGTCATCGCTTCAGTGCTTTTGCAGTACGATGCGCTTTGGGGTCTCAGAAGCTCTGCCGAGGTAACGGCTGACAAATTTGCGTATCTTGACGAGCCTATGAACTTTATCGACCCGCCAAAGAATGCCGACGTGTTTATGTCCGTTCCGGCAAGCGTTCCGAATTTTGTGGCTGATTTGCCTTTCCGTGATTTAAACGGTACGGAGATAGAGCTTTCGATTTCTCCTCGCGAGAATTTTGCGTTCTGCTATGACTTAAGCGGCGCGTTTGCGCAGTATCTCTCGGAACTCAGCCAAGAAGTGGCGGAATATTACGGTATGAACTTAAAGCTCACCTACTATCCGCAGCTTGTGTATGACAGTAACGGCTGCTTCACCCTTCGCTTAAAAGCCGAGGTTCTCAGCGCAGGTTCGCAGCCCGTAACGGCGGACGAACTGTTCGAAGGCTGTTCCTTCTATACCGAAGCTGTCGGAGACCTCTCCGCGGGTGATGTGGTATGGCTCGACCTTCCGGTCAGCTACTCGTTTTTCATGGAGTAGGGGGGTACCTGCATTATGAGGCAAAGACCCGGAATGGTGACTCAGGCTATGGGCGGCGATGATATCATGGTCGTCCCGACTGAAGGAGAAAACATAAACAAAGTCCTTAACTTAAACGGCGCCGGCGGCTATGTCTGGACCCTTCTTGAAAAGGACCGCTCGTTTGATGAGGTAGTAGCCCTCATGACAAAGGAGTATGACGTCTCGCCCGCCGAGGCAAAGCAGGACTTGACCGAATTTATTAACGTAATAAGGCCCTATATTATAATTTAATTTCAGTAAATAATTAGAACAGTATTATATATTGTTGATTAAGAAAGGAATGATAAAAATGAAAAAGTTAATTGCTGCGATCCTTGCGGTTGCAATGATTTGCACTTTTGGCGGCTTTGCGGTATTCGCCGACGAAGCTCCTGCTATTAACATCGGTGTTCCCCAAACGGGGGGGCTTCCTCAGAATTTGATCGACGATCTCAGCGCTCTTGAGTTCAATAATGTAAACGTTCACTATGCGCTTCATAAGCTCGGCGTTGTAGAGGCTATGGATCAGTATAGCATTTGGGGCGAAGATGAAAACGGTTATCCCTATACATTGGATGAACTTAACGAAGATATGACCATGGCGGCGCTTGAGAACTTAGGAATTTATGATATGCCTGCGCTTATTGATATGGCTGAAAATATTTTGGCTTACACACCCCAGGTTATGAGCGTTCTGCCTACTAACTCTCCGCAAAATGGATATTCTTTGGATATTAGTTTTACTGCCGGTGGTTCAACACGTGCCGATAGCTATAGCGTTAAAGTTGGTGAAGAAAATAGGAGTTTTGTAACCTGGACAAACGGAAATGATGTGCAAGATATTCAGATAATTCCTAAATCCGGTTATAAGATTAGTTCTATTTTAATTACAACACTTGATAGTGAAACTAAAGATCCTACACCCGCTATTGCGGAAGCAACAGCGTCACCGGCACATGAGCATTTAAGGGTTTTCAAGGATTTATGTCAGTATACTAAATATGATACAGATATTAAACAATCTGACGGTTCTGCTAAAATAACTGCTGCAACGCTGAAAAAAGGATTTGATGCAAATGCAGGTTTAAATGTAAATGACTTAGTATTTTCCGTAAACTATAGTCCAGGATCTACTGGCGGTGCTTTTGGTTCTGGTAAAACTCCGGATAGTGGTGTTCTCAATTTTGAAATATACACAGATCCGATTACGCCGGGAAATGTTACCAAAGCTAAAAGTATAACCAATGCTGAAACCAATGATGAGCCTGTAGGAGTAGTAAATCTCTTTACATATGGTGGCAATAACTACAACAGCCTTGAAACTCTTGTTGCAGCGATCAATAATGACATTACTCACGGTGATTTGACCGTTGGAAGACTTGTTAACATTAGTTACAATAGGGACTATATTGTGGCTGCTGCAAGCAAAACCGAAAGCCAAATTAATGGTGAACAGGCTTCAACAAACGGCAGCTTCAGCTTTGTAGTTTCGGACAAAGAGACAGAAATAGCTGTGCTTTATAAGAAAACTGTAACTACCGATTCTTATTCTATTACGGATGGACTGTCTGATGCCAAAGTAGGCGATGCTTTCTTCACTGAGTACGTAAATTCGGTAAACATTGCAACTACCGCTGGAAACGTTGATGTTACATCTTTTGATGATTTAAAAACCAAATTAAGCGAATTGTACCAAGGTACCCCGGTAACGCTGACCTTTGATCTCAAGGGCGATTATGTTATAAACGCTGCTACAGAAACTAATGCAATTCCTGTGACTTTAACCGGAGGCAATATTGTTAAATTTACTTTGCCTCAGGATATGTTTACATCCTTGACTTACAGCGAATCATGGAATTATTCCGGTACATCGGCTAAAAATATTAGTCTGACGCTTACCATGAAAGCTGCAGCGCCTCAGTTGACTCATACAGAGACGGCAATATCAAAGAGTGAAACCACTGGTACTAATAGTGGTGCCAAAGAAAATGGTAAAGGAATTGTATTCTATGTTGATAATATGCAATACCTTCCCGAAACCTTTAGCGGTTCGATGACTTTAAACGGTACTGTTGTTACAACAAACAATTCTGTTAAGCCACAAATTGAAACTGTGACGACTCAAATTGATAGCAATAACTACTATTACGGCGTTTGGTTCAACCCGAAAGGTGATGACTTCAACTTTAACTATACCATAGGTGTAGATGCGTCTTTGAGATATTCCGGCGGAACTGTAACCGATTACGGTACTTTAAGCATTGGTGCTGCAGAATAATAACCCGATTCGAATCCGTATTGGGTTGCGCAAAAACACTGATAAGGCTGACGTCTTATGAATGTTATCTTTTCAAAAACAATGCGCGGGTTTTAAACCCGCGCATCTTTTTTATCACGCACTCGGTTTCCCCTTCGGGGAAATCGACGGCGCGCGGGTCCGGCTGCGACCGGAGCCGCGCAGCGGGTTCGATGCACTAATCGATGCCTTATGCAGACAGTTGTAAGGTCGCAAATCACTCACGTTTTCGGACATGGAGCGCAATTGGGTCCGGCACTTCATGCAAAACAAAAAGCTTTTGCGCTCATCAAGACCAAATAAATATTGACTAACATATAAATTTGCGGTATAATAAACATATAGGAAGTGATCCCCTTGGACAACAAAAAGATTGTTAAGCGAAACGTCAAAGACAGCGTGTTTACAAACCTGTTTCAGGACACAAAATA
>CANQKP010000096.1 GCA_947624495.1 uncultured Monoglobus sp.
TCGATAGCGCCGTCAACCGCGTCGCAGTTCATCTTAACGATCTCGTCGCCCTTTCTGCCGTAGGTGTGCTTGATAGCGTCCTTGATATAGCCTACAGCCTCATCAAACGGGATAACGCCGGAGAGCTTAAAGAACGCGCTCTGCGTAACCATATTGATTCTTGTGGGACCAAGTCCGACCTTTACTGCAACGTCAACCGCGTTGATCGTGTAGAAGTTGATGTTCTTCTCGGCAATGTATCTCTTAACGTTTGCCGGCAGGTTCTTATCGAGTTCCTCATCCGACCATACGCAGTTGAGCAGGAACGTTCCGCCCTCGCGGAGACCTTCCAATACATCATACTGATGAACGTATGCCGGCTTATGGCAGGCTATGTAGTCAGCCTCGTCAAGCAGATATGTTGACTTAATTGGCTTTTTACCAAATCTCAAATGAGACATTGTTACGCCGCCGGACTTCTTTGAGTCGTAATCAAAGTATGCCTGAGCGTACAGGTCGGTGTTGTCGCCTATGATCTTGATAGCGTCCTTGTTTGCGCCGACAGTACCGTCTGAGCCGAAGCCCCAGAACTTGCAGCGTGTTGTGCCTTCGGGAGCGCAGTTGACTGTTTCGCCCAAGGGCAGAGACAGACCTGTTACATCGTCCACAATACCGATAGTGAAGTTTGTCTTGGGTTCGTCCGCATCAAGGTTATTGAATACCGCAACGATCTGAGTGGGAGTAGTGTCCTTTGAACCCAAACCGTAACGGCCGCCAACGATCTTCGGAGCGTTGGGGCAATCCTTGTAAACATTGCAGATATCAAGGAACAGAGGCTCGCCAAGTGAGCCGGGCTCCTTAGTTCTGTCTAAAACAGCGATCTTCTCGACCGTCTTGGGAATAGCCTCAAAGAAATACTTCGCGGAGAAAGGTCTGTAAAGATGAACGTTCAGAACGCCTACCTTCTCGCCCTTGGCGTTCAGGTAATCGACCGTCTCCTCTGCTGCCTGACATACGCTGCCCATAGCTATGATTACCTTCGTCGCATCGGGTGCGCCGTAGTAATTGAAGGGCTTATAGTTTCTGCCGGTGATCTTTGAGATCTCCTGCATATAGTCGTTAACGATATCCGGAATAGCCTCATAGAACTTGTTTGAAGCCTCTCTGCCCTGGAAGTAGATATCGCCGTTCTGAGCGGTACCTCTGAGTACAGGATGCTCCGGATTAAGAGCGTTGTCCTTGAACGCCTTTACAGCGTCCCAGTCAACCAGCTTCTTGAGGTCCTCATAATCCATAACCTCGATCTTCTGAAGCTCGTGAGAAGTTCTGAAGCCGTCAAAGAAATGCAGGAAAGGAACTCTGCTCTTTATAGAAGCCAGATGAGCAACGCCGCCCAGGTCCATAACCTCCTGAACGCTGCCCGATGCCAGCATAGCAAAACCGGTCTGACGGCAAGCCATAACGTCCTGATGGTCACCGAAGATGTTAAGAGCGTGAGCCGCGATAGCTCTCGCGCTTACATGGAATACCGTGGGCAGAAGCTCGCCGGCAATCTTGTACATATTCGGGATCATAAGAAGCAGACCCTGCGATGCTGTAAATGTGGTGGTCAGAGCGCCCGCCTGAAGCGATCCGTGAACAGCGCCGGCGGCGCCTGCCTCAGACTGCATCTCAACCAATTCGACTGTTTCGCCAAAAATGTTCTTTTGACCCTGCGCACTCCACTCATCAACGTACTCCGCCATCGGTGAGGAAGGAGTGATAGGATAGATAGCCGCGACTTCCGTAAACGCGTATGCCACGTGTGCGGCGGCGCAGTTACCATCCATGGTTTTAAACTTAGCCATTGTTTTGTCCTCCTTGAATATAAATTGTAAATTGTAAATTTTTTTAGAATTTATCGGGTTTCTGCCATTGCCGAAGCGGTTTTTGCAAGGCTCAGGCATATCCCTTATAGAGTATATCATAACTTTTTTCGAATTTCAAATGTTTTTATAAAAAAATTACAAAATTTTTGAAAATTTTTTTGGCACTGTTACACGGATTTGATATAACAGTAAAAATATCGAAAAAACACTCATATTCATGTCCTATTTTTTAAATTTGCTATTTACTAATTTTGAAAAATATGGTAACATATAATAGTGATTATCTGCGGGGAATGAAAAAGCGGTGTCTTGGCTGCAAGCCCAAATCAGCAGTCTTAGGCGGTTATTACCCGCTGTTGCTGTTATGAATACATAAAGGAGTTTTTTTATGAAGTGGAAGGATCTATCCAAATATCTTAGTCTGTTTATATTCGCAGTGGCTGTCATTGCGGTCTATAAGACGTTTGACAACATAGGCGTTATATTCGCTTGGTTTGACAATATCCTGCACCTGCTGCGCCCGTTCATAATAGGCTTTGCCATATCTTATGTATTGGTATCTCCATGCCGGTTTATCGAAAAACTCCTGCTCAGGCAGAAAAACAACTGGCTAAAGGAACGCAGACGCGCTGTTTCGGTCATAGTTATATACGCGCTGTTTCTTATTATAATAGTGCTTGTTCTTGTGACGATCATTCCCGCTATTGTTTCAAACCTGGTAGATTTCTATAACAACCTGCCTGCTCTTATAGGGGATTTCGTCAACTGGTTCAACTCGCTGAATTTGGGAATAACTTTAGGTGAAAACACACTTTCTCAGTTGTTCGAGAATGAATACTTCTCGGTCCAGCAGCTGCTGAAGTTCCTCGACCTGGCAAATATGAACCGTTACGCCCAAGGCGTGATGAGCGTTGGTTCGGGCGTGGTCCATGTGTTTATGGGTCTTATAGTTTCGATTTACATTTTGCTCGACCGCGCAAACCTCAAAAGCGGTCTCGCGCGGCTTTCGCGGGTGGTGTTCAAAGACAAGACACGCGGATTTTTGGTAAAATATCTGCGCAGGATCAATGAATTTGCCAACAAATATATTTATTGTATGCTGGTGGATGCAATTATCATTTTTGTGGCAGGCTTCATTGTACTTTCGATCGAGGGTGTTAAATACGCACCGCTGCTTGCTCTGATGCTCGGCGTGTTCAATCTTATTCCGTACTTCGGCGCGATCATCGCCACTGCCACCATAGGCATCATCACGGTGTTCACAGGCTCGCTGACTCTGGCAGTCGTGGCGGTCATATCAATGATCGTGCTGCAGCAGCTTGACGCGAACTTCATTCAGCCAAAGCTGTTTGCCGGCTCGCTTCAGGTCAAGCCGTTCTGGGTCATTTTCGCTGTTCTTTTGGGCGGCGGCTTGTTCGGAACAATCGGTATTTTCCTCGCAGTCCCGATTGCGGCTCTCGGCAGGAGCATACTTATCGACTTTATGGAGTATCGTGAGGAAAAAGCAGGAATTCCAAGCCCTCCGCGCGATGAGGAAAATGCTGAAAAGCCGAAGCACGTACATCTTATTCATTTTAAGCATAAGGAAAACGACCCAAAATAATTTGACTACAGACAATCGCCTTAGCTGTCAAGCTCCGGGCGATTGTCGTTTTTTTTGCACGGCAGCAGCAAAAGTCACAGACAATTTTTTATCATTGCTCCGCGGTTGTTCCTTTTTCCGCAAAAGGTTTTTGCAATAAATAATGCCCAAAGCCCATATTCCGCCCTGCCAAGCCGCGGGCGGCAAAGCCGCAAAAGCCTTTTGCGGAAACTTGGCGGAACGTCAAAGGCGGTTCCCTCCCCCCTCAGTTAAGCCGGTCGAGACTTGCGCAGCCCCATACACCACTTTTCTATAGGCTGTTTTTTCTCTATTTAAAGCTTAATGATATTATGAATTATTTACGTCAATAATATGAACTATTAAATCATATCAAAAAAGAATTACGAATTGTAAAATGTTATAGGGTGAAATAATTCATGAATAAATATAATAAAAATTTCAATTTTCGTCCAATGGCTCAGGCAATCAAGTCAGCAAGGATAGAAACCGGCTTATCACGAAATAAGTTTGCGGATATTGTTCATATCTCTCCGCGATATATTGCTGAAATAGAAAATCAAGCCAAAGCGCCGAGTCTTAAAACATTTTATGATTTGGTCACTGTACTCGATATACCTGTTGAAGATTTTTTCTTTCCCGACAATGATAATAAAAAATCAGAAATAAGACTACAGCTTGACAATATTTTAAATAAAATAGATGATGATGGTCTTAAAATCCTGAAGGCTGCGGCAAAAGCCATACTCGATAACCAAAAACAGTGATATGATTACAGAATGAGGTGCTTAATGTGTTTAAGATAGATAATGAGTTTCAAAACGCAAATATATCACGTACAATAAGATTTACCGAAAAACTGTTTAGTGAACTTAATCTTTATGCGGGCAAAAACAATATATCCTTTAATTATCTGGTGCTGCAATGCTGCCGGTACGCTTTGGATAATCTTGATGAAAGCAGTGAAGAAAAGTAATAATTTAAAATCATAAACAGATATAAAAGGGGCGGGGCAAATGTTAAAAATGGGTTTTCGGTATTTAAGGCACCGATACTTGTTTTGCTGTGTCTCGCTGTTTATAATCGGCATTTCCGTTTCGGTATTCGGCGGGACCTCATTGCCGCTTGTATTTGCCGCGTTCATTTTGGGCGCGGTTTTTGTACTGATTGCCGCAGCGGTACTGCTGAGATCTCTCAAACGCCCCTCGGCGGCAGCCGCCGCGCTGCTCCTTGTTTATCTGGCGTCACTCGTTATCGGCTTTGCTTACCCCGGCGTTTATATCAAGCTGCGCTATGGCGGCGCCGACGGACTTGACGGAACGACCGCTGAGATCAACGGCAGAATTGTAACAAATCCCCGACCCAGCTCCACCGGCAAGACGTTTTCCGCCATAGTAAAGACCGATAAAATCAAGTGCGGCGGCAGAGATATTTATAAAAGCATAAGGATTTACGCATCGCTGCCGTCCGGCTGCGAGCTAAAACGCGGAGACGGGATAAAAATGACCGCAAAAATAAGTCTGCCCGAAAAATATCTCGACAGCTTTCCCTACCGCAGATACTTGCTGGCAAACGATTGTTACTACACCGCACAGGTTAAGGAGACGTCAAAATACGAGCCGAACCTCAGCCCCTTTGATCGTATTATGACTGCCGCATTCGCGGCGGGCGACAAAATCTCGGAATACTGCGGCAAAGCTTTTTACGATAAAGACGCGGGAGCGCTGCTGCGCGGCATACTAATTGGCAGCCGCGACGCCTTCAGCGATGAGCTTTACGAAATTATGTCAACGTCGGGATTTATGCACATAGCAGCGGTATCCGGACTGCACATCGGCTTTTTGAGCGGCGTAATATTCTTGATATTAAGATATCTGCGCCGCGGGTTCCGCATTTTTGCCGCCGCTCCCGTGCTGCTGTTTTATATGGCAGCCGCAAGCTTTACCCCATCGGTATGCCGCGCGGTCATAATGACAAATCTCGTAATGCTGTCGTGGCTTATCCTGCGGACGCCTGACCCCGTTACTTCGCTGGCTGCGTCCGCACTCTTGTTTTGCATTATAAACCCATATATCACGGCAAGCGTCAGCTTTATGATGTCCTACGCGGCGACCTTGGCGCTGCTGCTGTTCATGCCTCCTCTTACAATAATATCTGCCCATTACTGCCGCCGGCTTACCGAGCGGCTTAAACGCTCAAGGCTGTTCCGACGCAAAAGAGTTTCGGGCGCGGCGTACGCCGCTATGCTTTCAATCGCGCTTTCCGCCTGCGTCTCAACCGCCTGTCAGATAGGCATAACGCCGATCGCGGTCCACTACTTTAACAACATTGCCCCGCTTTCGTTCATCGGCAACATAATCGTCGTACCCTGCACCATGATAGTATTTGTCACCGGACTCGCCTGCACCGCAGTGTATGCTCTGTTTCCGGCGCCGGCTCTCATTTTAAGCCGTGTGTTCGTTTATCCGTTTCTTAAAATCATCATGAGCTGCGCGGATCTCTTTTCAAATTTTTCATATTCCCCAAACTTCAGACCCGGACTTATCGGCGCGGCTTTGTTCTATTTTCTTGCTCTGATTTTGTTATATTTTCTGACCAAATTTTCAAAAAAATTTGACAAATCTTTGAAACATCCCGAAAAAACGTGATTTTTGACTAAAAAAATTTTTTGACTTTTTTCAAAAAAACTATTGACAAATTCTGAAAACGTGCTATAATGTAGTCATAGGTCAAAGATAGTCAAAGTCAAATTTTAAAACAAAAAGTCAGGAAGTGATTAAAAAGTGAAACTCAGTAATATAATAGAAGACTTTATCAACGATATGCTCCGTGAAGCGGAGCAGGGTGAAATTGAAGTCAAGAGAAAGGATTTGGCGGACAAATTCAGCTGTGTGCCGTCTCAGATCAATTACGTGATCTCGACCCGGTTTTCTCCGGAACGCGGTTATTTGGTCGAAAGCAGGCGCGGCGGCGGCGGATATATCCGCATAACACGGGTTGCTTACGACGACAAGGGCGCCAAGCTCATGCACGTTATCAACTCGGTGGGCGGCTCGATCAGCGCGGGAAGCGCCGCAGCCATTGTTAAAAATTGCTTTGATTATGATTTGATCAGCAAAAGAGAGGCAAAAATCATTATAAGCGCCCTGACCGAAAAGGCTCTGCCTCTTAAACAGCCGGAGCAGGATCGGGTCCGGGCGGCGCTGCTTAAGAATATGCTGGTAAGCATAGCGTAATAATAAGAAAGGATGATAATTATGAAATGTCAGATGTGCGGCAAGAATGAAGCCACAGAAGAAATATATACCAATATAAACGGAAAGAAAAGCGTTATGAAAATCTGCCACAGCTGCGGCAAGAAGATCGCTGGCAGCATATTTCCGGGAAGCCCGTCGCTCTACGACACCGCGGGACTTGGGAACTTAGCGTCGGTACTATACGGCGGACATATGCAGGGTATGCGGGAGCCGGAGATACTTAAGGCGGTGGGAAAGTGTCCGTCCTGCGGCATGACATATGAGACCTTTGTCTCAAAGGGAAAGCTGGGCTGCGGCGATTGCTACAAGACGTTTCACGACCGTCTGCTGCGCCCGCTCAAGCAAATTCACGGAACCTATGAACACGTGGGCAAGATACCTGAACGCGGCGGCGGAGAACTTAAAAACTCCCGCAGGCTGGACAGCCTGAAACAGCAGCTTGACGCAGCGGTCAGAAATCAGGAATTTGAGCGTGCGGCTGAGCTGCGCGATGAGATCAAAGCTATAAAGGAGGCGGAATAATATGTGGTACAACAATTACGGCAAGGACGGCGACGTGGTACTCTCATCAAGAGTCCGCCTCGCCAGAAACCTTAACGATCTGCCCTTCCCTGCATCGGCGGACGGCAGTCAGCAGACCGAAATCATAAACCGGTGCAAAGACGCTCTGCTCCGCAAGGACGGCGGCAGCGCGAATGCGTTTAAGGACATGAACCTTCAGTTCATTGATATGGCAAACATGAGCGGAGTAGAGAAGCAGGCGATAGCCGAGTGCCACCTTATAAGCCCCCAAATGACCGACAACAGCATAAAGCGCGGGCTGGTACTCAGCGGAGACAGCCGCGTCAGCATTATGATCAATGAGGAGGACCACCTGCGGATACAATGCATGGAAGCCGGATTTGAGCTTGACAAATGCTTTGCCTTGGCGAACCGCATTGACGACTTCGCCGAAGAGAAGCTCGACTACGCCTTTGACAAGGACTTCGGGTACCTGACCTGCTGCCCCACAAACGTCGGCACCGGTCTCAGGGCTTCGGTAATGGTTCATCTGCCGGGCTACACACTCACCGGAAAGTTCAGCGAGCTTGCGGGCAACCTGTCGCAGCTTGGGCTGACAGTTCGCGGCATATACGGCGAAGGCTCGAAGGGTCTTGGAAATATATTCCAGATATCAAACCAGCTCACTCTCGGTATGACCGAGCAGGAGATAATCGACAGGCTTAAGCGGATCGTGTCAGAGGTTATATCCAACGAGCGCGAGCTGCGCAAGCTACTCTACAAAAACGACAAATTCCGGATCGAGGACCGCGTAATGCGGTCGCTGGGAATACTTAAAAACGCGGTAATAATAGCAACCGACGAGGCAATGAAACGGCTTTCAGACCTGCGTCTCGGCATTGCGCTTGACATAGTGAAGGATGTTA
>CANQKP010000097.1 GCA_947624495.1 uncultured Monoglobus sp.
CCACGACTGCTCCGCGGCTTCCTCCGCCACGGCGATATGCTCCGGAGTCTCCAGCACGTCCGGAGTTATGTTCCTGTATTTCGGGGCTTTGTCAAACTCGCCCGTTCTCATTCTCTGGAGGAACAGGTTATATACGTTTATATTCAGCTCATCCTCGCTGACAGCACCGTTTTTCACCGCCTCAAGCACATTGCCCGCCGCCGCGGAATAGCCGCAGTCGGTGTCGGCGCCGTTTAAAAATCCTTTTACTATGGTTGCCGACTGAGGCACGGAGCCGATATCCTCGTCGGGGAACAGCACGGTTTTGTAGGCGGCGGTGTTGTTAAGGTCGCCAAAAGCGCCGCAGTCGCCGGTCACATAGCCGGTAAAGCCCCAGTTCCTGCGGAGCAGCTCCTTCAATATGTACGGGTTCGCCGTTGACGGAACATAGTCGTAAAGCAGCTTTCCGCAGCGGTAGACCGTGGTCGCGTTATATGAGCTCATGGCTGACGCCGGCTTCGCATTCTCGACTATATTCTGAAAAACTCTGCCGTAGTAATCTCTCAGGGTCTGCTCGCTCATGACCGAGGTCCCCATGCGGCGCTCCTTTTCAACATTATTGGCGATAAAATGCTTGACAGTGGCGATAGTCTCTATATAACGCTCATCGTCTCCCTGCATACCTTTTACAAATTCGCTGCCCAGCTGACCGGAAAGGTACGGATCCTCGCCGTAGGTCTCCTCGTTTCTGCCCCAGCGCGGGTCGCGCGCCATATTGACGGTCGGACTCCAGTACGAGAGATCGGTAACCGGGTTCTTGCCGCGGGCTTCATCGGCGGTTATGCTTGCCGCCCTGCGCACCAGACTGCGGTTCCATGTGTTTGCCATAGACAGACTGGTGGGAAAGCTTGTCGCCTTACCCTGCCTTGCAACGCCGTGGAGTCCCTCGCGCCAATAATTATACGCTCTGACTCCCAGCCGCGGAACGGCGGCAGCCTCGTTGTTGAGCTGTGCCGCCTTCTCCTCAAGCGTCATGCGGGAGATAAGGTCGGCAGCCCTTTCCTCGAAGGAAAGACTCTCGTCAAGATATGCAGGTACATTGTTGTGAATATTATTGTCAGCCATATTAAACTCCGCCTTTCGGTAGTATTTGCTTAATTTAACACTTGTATTTTATAAGGTTTTACGCTATAATGATAGTCAGCGATATAATAAAATCAGTCAAAAATTGCTTATCACATCGGAGGTGTTTTCATGGTACCGTTTTATGAGATCCAACCGTCGGATCTGAACGTCATACACAATTCTCGTGAAATACGGTTTCATGCCCATATGCATAAGCATATTGAAATAATATACGTCTTTGAGGGCGGTCAGCACGTCAACATAGACGGCGTTACATACGAGGTCAAGGCGGGTCAGGCTGCGGTTATCTTTCCGGACATTGTTCATTACTACTACCGCAACGACGTCCGACCCGCCGACGCCGTTCTGGTCATATGCAACCAAAAGCTGTTCGGCGGCGTGCTTCCGGATATTACGAACGCAAAGCCGGAGTCCCCTATAATCACCGATGTGGACGAGGCGTCAGCCTACGCGTTCAGCCAAATTGCCGACTGCACATCGTTCCCGGAAAAAATCGGTTGGTCTTTGGTAATTATATCAAAACTGCTGAAAAAAATCAAGATAAATAAAGACAAACATATGCCGGTCGAGAGTCTTGCCGAAGAGATGATAGAGTTCATCACTCTTAACTTCAAGCAGGATATTTCGCTTGACACTCTGGCAAAGGAGTTCAACGTCAGCAAATACTATATATCGCACATTTTCTCGAACCGCATACGGATCAACTTCCGCAACTATTTGGCGCTCCTGCGCACCGAGTACGCGGCGGGGCTGATACGCACCACAAACGACAGCATAACCAATATTTGCCTGAGCGCGGGATTCGCCAGCCAGCGCACCTTTAACCGCGCGTTTAAGCAAATATACGGCGTGACGCCCAGAGAGTATAAAAACAATATTAATGAATTTTATAATTAGATGAGAAAAGGCTGTCAATATATGGCGGAAATGAATGTAACAATTATTTAATTTGAAAAAATATTTTTTCAGAATATTATTTGTATTGCTTTTGATTATCGTAATTTTTGCGATTTTTGCAATAACGGTGCAATAAAATAACAACCCATCCAAAGTTTAGACGAACAGGATTAGTTGTTATTCAACTTATCCGAAGCGGTCAAACCGTTTTTACGCTCTGCCGTTTCTCTTTCTATGATGATTATATATTATCAATGTGTTTTATCAAGTGATTTTTCTTAAATCAAATGTTGTAGTGGCGGACAACCTCAGTCGTCCGCCCTTGGATTTAATTGGGAATTAATTATTTTTTACAAACTCATTTCTGCGGTTTCCGCAAGCGGCTTGATGCTGTCAAGATCGCTCCAGAGCATTACTTTTATATTTGAATTTTTCAAGTTCGCACTGTAGAAAGTCATTTCACCAAAGTTATAGTATTGCTGCATTTCAATAAGCGCGCCGTTTTTGTTGTATACCGCCAATATAATCTGTGCATCGGTATCATCGCAATTGTTTACTTTAGCCGTTACGCAATCCTCTCCAACCTCAGTGATTTCAACAGACGGGACGGCATAGGTGTTATTTATATCACCATCACTGCAATGGATTATAGCTTTTAGTAACTCCTCGTTCCCTGCATCAATATCAATTATACTCCATTCTTGTCTGCTTCCTTCATAATACACATCGCTGATTTTGCACCAAACAAAAGCGTCATATGCGATGTTTGTGATTTTATTTCCAAATATTACTTTTGAAAGATTGTTACAAAATTTGAAGGCGCTGTCGCCAATAACTATAAGATTGTTACCAAGCGTTGCTGTTTGAATATTTGAGCAATAGTAAAAAGCTTTTTCACCGATATATTTAATATCGTTATTCAATGTTATATTTGTAAGACCTTTACAGTTTGAAAATGCTCCGTTTCCTATGCTGACAATTGTTGGTGCAAATTCTATTTCAGCCAAAGTGGTACAATCCGAAAACGCTTCATCTGCAATGCAAAATGTTCCTAGCCTAATTTTATATTTACCTGTGACACTGTTTGCTTTTATCAAGTATTCACCAATATATAATACATTATTTTCCCAATTGTTCTGATCGTTATAATATGCCGTATAATCAAAAGCGTTAGCGTCAATGCTGGTTATTCTGTCGGATAATATAATTTCTGATAAATTATCAGAACCGAAAAACGCCTGACTGCCTATATGAGTAACACTATCAGGAACGGTTATTTTCGATAAATTGCAGCCTTGAAATGAATGATCTTCTATACTTTCTACACTATCCGGTATTGTGTATTCTCTAATGTTCGGATTGTTGATATATGATATAAGCTTAGTTTTATCTTTATCAAATAATACGCTATCCACTGACGAATAGTTGTTGTTCTGCGGCGAGACACTAACCGTCGGTCCATTACTTGGAAATGTTTGGGTACCAATATAAACCACGCTTTCCGGAATAAAAATTTCATAATCATTCCCTGTATTACCGTATAAATTTGAAAACGCCGCATCGGCAACAGACAAGGTACCGGGTTTAATTTCGCATTTTTTTATTCCTCTTTTAGCAGCAATTATATGATTGCCTATATATAACATATCATTTTCCCAATTATTTGTATCATCGTATAATGGAGTTCCCAAAAACACATATCCACCTATATTAATACCGTGATTTGGAAGTTCTATATTGATTAGATTTTTACAATTATAAAATGCCTCAGATCCAATATAAGATAATTGATCAAGCATCGGGACATCAATAATATTTTCGCAGTTCACAAAGGCGTATTCACCAATGTATGAAAGACTGCTGCTCCAGTCAATATCTTTAAGACTGTGGCATTCATAAAAAGCTGAAGCTCCAATGCTTTCTAACCCGTTTCCCATGGATATTTTTTCTAAATTGCTACATCCATAAAATGCATTATCTCCAATAGACTTCACATTATTCGGAATATATATACTTTTAAGATTATTACAATTTAAAAACGCACCATTTCCGATATTTGTAACACTATCTGAAATTACTATATCAGTTAAATAATAAAACCCAGTAAATGCAAGTTCTCCGATGTTTGTTACTTCGCTTTCAATTATTATCTTAAAAGTTTTGTCTTTAACTTTCATCCATGGTGTATGATTGTCTTTCATACGTCCATTGCCACTTATTGTCAGCGTACCTTCGGAATCAAGTGTCCATTTCAGATTGTCTCCCTCTGCACCGCAGGTGCCGCTGTCCACTATGGTCGCGGCGGTCACGGGCATGATTATCAGCATCGCGCAAAGCATTGTCAGTACCAAACTTAAACATAAAACTCTTTTCATAAAAATGTACCTCCTGAAAATAAAAAGTGTGCGAAACAATCAGAGTTCCGCACACGAAAAATGCTAATCTCTGACTGTTGCCACACAATTTAATTTAGAGTACAATCTCACTGAGAAAGTATGCTAAACAGAGTATGCATTTTTACCAAAAGGTACAAAAATACATACAATCTCTAATGAGACTATTCTCACTCATATTAAATTATGTGGCAAATTTATTTTATCATATTATTTCCAGAAGGTCAATAAAAAATATGAAAAACATATAAAAATTCGCAAGTATGCCTATGCTTGTCGGCAAATATTTTTTCCGTTTCTCGGCTTAGCCGTCGTAATTATTCAGAAAAATAAGCAACGGCATAGCCGAAACTATACCGTTGCCAAAAATCAAAACATTACTGTTTTATCAAGGGCTGCCCGAAGGCAGCCCTCTTATTCCGTTTTCAAAAATTACTTAATGATCTCGGTAACAACGCCCGAACCAACAGTTCTGCCGCCCTCGCGGATAGCGAAGCGCAGACCGTTCTCGATAGCGATCGTCGTTGTCAGCTCAACCGTCATTGTAACGTTATCGCCGGGCATACACATCTCTGTACCCTCAGGCAGGTTTACAACGCCTGTAACGTCGGTTGTTCTGAAATAGAACTGAGGTCTGTAGTTTGTGAAGAAAGGTGTGTGACGACCGCCCTCATCCTTGGTCAGAACGTAAACTTCGCCCTTGAACTTGGTGTGAGGTGTGATCGAACCGGGCTTAGCCAGAACCTGTCCTCTTTCGATCTCGTCACGTGCAACGCCGCGGAGCAGAGCGCCGACATTCTCACCTGCCTCAGCGTAGTCCAGAGTCTTTCTGAACATCTCAAGACCGGTAACAACAACCTTGCGGATCTCATCGCTCAGACCAACGATCTCAACCTCGTCGCCTGTCTTGATCTGACCTCTCTCAACACGGCCGGTAGCAACAGTACCGCGGCCTGTGATCGAGAAGATATCCTCGATAGGCATCAGGAACGGCAAATCGCTCTGTCTGTCGGGTGTGGGGATATAGCTGTCAACAGCGTCCATAAGCTCATGGATGCAGTTATACTGGGGATCCTTGGGATCGGTCGAATCGCACTCAAGAACCTGCAGAGCGGAACCCTTAATGATCGGGATCTCGTCGCCGGGGAACTCATACTCTGTCAGCAGCTCTCTGATCTCCATCTCAACCAGCTCAAGCAGCTCCTCATCATCAACCTGGTCAACCTTATTCATGAATACGATGATATAAGGAACGCCAACCTGACGCGAAAGCAGGATATGCTCTCTTGTCTGGGGCATAGGACCGTCAGCCGCGGAAACAACCAAGATAGCGCCGTCCATCTGAGCGGCACCGGTGATCATGTTCTTAACATAGTCAGCGTGTCCGGGGCAGTCAACGTGAGCATAGTGACGGTTCTCTGTCTCATACTCAACGTGAGCGGTTGAAATTGTGATACCTCTTTCTCTCTCCTCAGGAGCCTTATCGATCATGTCATAAGCCTCGTACTGAGCCTTGCCCTCCATAGCCAGAACCTTTGTGATCGCGGCTGTAAGGGTCGTCTTACCATGGTCAACATGGCCGATAGTACCAATGTTAACATGGGGTTTGGTTCTTTCGTATTTTTGCTTTGCCATCTTACAATGACCTCCTTATTTTATTATTTTAATTTTTAAACCAAATTATATTAATGCAATATCAAAATCAATTTTCATTGTACTATTAAACCTGAAAAAATTCAAGCCTTTTTTATGAAAATTTTTAAAATATTTGCACAAAAGTATAAAATTTCCGGTTTGATCAGTCGTTTTGAGCTCTTTCCTTGATAATCTTTTCGGCAATACTCTTTGGCAGCTCCTCAAAGTGGCTGGGTTCCATAGAATACTGACCGCGTCCCTGCGTTCTTGAACGCAGCTCCGTAGCGTAGCCGAACATCTCGGAAAGCGGCACGTTCGCAGTGATCTCCTGCGCTCCGGTCCTTGCCTCCATACCCTGAATTTGTCCGCGGCGCGAGTTAAGGTCGCCCATAACGTCGCCCATGTACTCTTCGGGAACGGTAACAACAACCTTCATGATAGGCTCAAGAATTACCGGATTACCCTTCTTGCAGCCGTCCTTGAACGCCATTGACGCGGCGATCTTGAACGCCATTTCGGAAGAGTCGACCTCGTGATACGAACCGTCGACCAGCGTGCATTTTACATCAACAACCGGATAACCGGCGAGAACGCCCGTCTGCATAGCGCCCTGGATACCGGCGTCAACAGCCGGAATATACTCCTTGGGGATCGCTCCGCCGACGATCTTGTTCTCAAAGATATAGCCTGCGCCGGGTTCAAGCGGCTCCATATCCATAACAACGTGTCCGTACTGACCTTTACCGCCGGACTGACGCGCGTACTTGTGGTCAACGTGTATCGGTTTTCTGATAGTCTCACGGTAGGATACCTGCGGATTTCCGACATTCGCCTCTACCTTGAACTCACGGAGCAGTCTGTCAACGATGATCTCCAGATGAAGCTCGCCCATGCCGGCGATGATCGTCTGACCCGTCTCGTCGTCTGTATAGGTCCTGAATGTGGGGTCCTCCTCAGCCAGCTTAGCCAGCGCGATACCCATTTTTTCCTGACCCGCTTTGGTCTTGGGCTCGATAGCAACGCGGATAACCGGCTCCGGGAATTCCATTGACTCAAGGATTACCGGATTGTCCTCATCGCACAGAGTATCACCCGTGGTCGTGTTCTTAAGACCGACCGCTGCGGCAATATCGCCGGAATATACCATGTCGATGTCCTCTCTGTGGTTGGAGTGCATCTGAAGGATACGTCCGACTCTCTCCTTGTTGCCCTTTACAGAGTTATATACGTGGGAACCGCTCTTGAGCGTTCCTGAATACACTCTGAAGAAGCAAAGCTTACCTACAAACGGGTCTGTCATTATTTTAAACGCCAGAGCAGCGAAAGGCTCCTCATCAGACGAATGGCGAACCGTCTCTTCCTCGGTTCTCGGCACAATACCCGTGATAGGCGGTACGTCCAGCGGCGACGGCATAAAGTCGATAACCGCGTCAAGCATGTTCTGAACGCCCTTGTTTCTGTAGGATGAGCCGCACAGGACCGGAACCATCTCGTTGGCTATAGTCGCCTTGCGGATCGCCTTCTTTATCTCTTCCTCGGTGAGGTCTCCCTCCTCAAGGTACTTGTCCATAAGTTCCTCGTCGGTCTCGGCAACAGACTCAAGCAGAGCTTCTCTGTACTCCGCAGCCTTGTCAGCCATATCCGCGGGGATCTCCTCGACACGCTCGTCCTGTCCGAGCTCGTCATAGTAAACATACGCCTTCATCTGAATAAGATCGATAAGACCTTTAAACTCGTCCTCAGCGCCTATAGGGAGCTGAATAGGAACAGCGTTGCACTTAAGGCGGTCCTTCATCATGCTTACTACGTTATAAAAGTCGGCGCCCATGATATCCATTTTGTTGACGTATACCATTCTCGGCACCTGATACTTGTCAGCCTGACGCCAAACGGTCTCAGACTGCGGCTCAACGCCGCCCTTGGCGCACAGAACCGTCACACTGCCGTCCAGCACGCGGAGCGAACGCTCTACCTCAACAGTGAAGTCAACGTGTCCGGGTGTGTCGATTATATTAATTCTGTGGTTCTTCCACTGCGCAGTGGTAGCGGCGGAAGTAATCGTAATA
>CANQKP010000098.1 GCA_947624495.1 uncultured Monoglobus sp.
GCTTAAAAAGAGACACGCCAAAAGGGTCATCGTATTCTCGTCCTTCGGACTTTTCACCGAGGGGGTCGAGAAGTTCAACAAAGCGTATGAGGACGGGCTGATCGACGCGGTGTTCACCACCAACACGGTCTATCGGCGTCCTGAGCTTAAGGAGTGCAAGTGGTACCATGAGGTCGATATGTCAAAGTTCATCGGTCTTATCATAAGACAGATAAACGGCGACTGCTCGATAAGCGAGCTGCTCACTCCGATGAAGAAGATAAACGCTATTCTTGAGAAATACAAATCCGGAGTGATGTCATGATCATGAACGGTCAGAATGATCCGACCGCATCGGCGGAAAGCAGGGAGCTTCAGAAACAGATAGATTATGCGGCGCGGGTGAGGGAGCTTAATTCAAAAAAGCGGACCCCGCCCGCCGCTTTTGTCGAGACTTACGGCTGCCAGCAGAACGTCAGCGACTCCGAGAAGCTTTCGGGAATGCTGCGCGATATGGGCTTTCGGCTGTGCGGCAGCGCTGACGGGGCGGATCTGGTAATATTTAACACCTGCGCCGTGCGCGAGAACGCGGAGCTTAAGGTGTTCGGAAATCTCGGAGCGCTCAAGCACAAAAAGCGCAAAAATCCGGATATGCTGATAGGCGTTTGCGGCTGCATGATGCAGCAGGAGCATATTGCGAAAACTATCGAAAAAAAGTACAAACACGTCGATATTGTGTTCGGGACTCACGCTCTGTACAGATTTCCGCAAATCCTTTGTGAGGCGATGTCCGGCAGGACTGTGTTTGACGTAAAAGACGAGGCGGGCGCGATACATGAGGGCGCCCCGACGGAGCGCGGCGCAAAGCCGCTCGCCAAGGTCCCGGTGATGTATGGCTGCAACAACTTCTGCACATACTGTATTGTGCCGTACGTACGCGGCAGGGAGCGGAGCCGGACCCCTGAGAATATACTCGCCGAGGTCAGGGAGATCGCGGATGACGGGTATAAGGAGGTCATGCTGCTCGGTCAGAACGTGAATTCCTACGGCGCGGGTCTTGACGGCGCGCCGAGCTTTGCGCAGCTTTTGAGAATGGTGTGCGGGGTCAGCGGAATTGAGCGGGTGCGGTTCATGACAAGCCACCCGAAGGATTTATCGGACGAGCTGATCCGCGCTATGGCGGAGGAAAAAAAGATTTGCGCACAGCTCCACCTTCCGGTACAGTCGGGTTCGGACAGAGTGCTTAAGGCGATGAACCGAAAATATACCCGCGCGGAGTACCTTGAAAAGGTGCGCAGGATACGTGAAGCGGTGCCGGATATTGTACTCACGACCGATATTATAGTGGGCTTTCCGACCGAGACAAACGAGGATTTTGCGGATACCATGAGCCTGCTTAAGGAAGTTGAGTACGACATGATATTCTCGTTCATCTATTCAAAGCGCGTCGGAACTCCCGCCGCAGAAATGCCTGACTGCCTTACGGACGAGGAAAAGCACAGGAATTTTGACGAGATGCTGAAGCTCCAGAACGGGATATCAAAGCGTAAGAACCTTAAATACATCGGCACGACTCAGGCTGTGCTTATCGAGGGCTTGAGCAAGACCAACGCCGAGACGATAACCGGCAGGACCGAGGGCGGCAAGATCGTGAACATCATGTGTCCGGAGCTTACACAGACCCAAAAGACCGCTATGTGCGGCATAATCCGGGACGTGCTGATCACAGGAGCGCAGACGTGGTCACTCAGCGGAAAATTAAAGTAAAGGAGAAATATATGAATAACGAGGCTGTATACGAAAAAGCGCGGGAGCTTGGCGAGCTTATCCGCGAGAGCGAGACAAAAAAGCGTTCGGACGAGACAAGCAAGGCGCTGCTTGCCGATGACGAAGCCAAAAAGCTGATCGACGGCTATAACAGGATGCAGGAAGAAAAAATGGCGGAGTATTCGGGAAAGACCCCCACAAAGGAAGAGGCGCAGTCGGTGAACGACTATCTGCAGCGGGAGTTCGAAAAGCTGATGGTAAATCCGATAATCAAGGACTACATTGAGGCGGCGCGCGATTATGAGATGATGCTGACTCAGATGGACAGTATCTTAAAGCACTTCATTGCCGGTGAGCAGGACGGCTGCGGCGGAAACTGCTCCGCCTGCGGAGGCTGCCGGTGAAAACTTTAGTAGTAAACAGGAAAGATCTGACGCCGATGATGCGTCAGTATTTTGAGGTAAAAGACCAATACAGCGACTGCATTCTGATGTACCGCCTGGGCGATTTTTACGAGATGTTCTTTTGGGATGCCTACACAGCCTCAAAGGTTCTCGACATCGCGCTCACGGGTCGGAACTGCGGTCTTAAGGAGCGGGCGCCCATGTGCGGCGTTCCGTTTCATTCTGTGGACAGTTATATAGTAAAGCTGGTCAATGCGGGCTACAATGTTGCCGTGTGCGAGCAGACCGAGGATCCCGCGTCCGCAAAAGGCATAGTCCGCCGCGAGGTCACAAGGGTCATCACTCCCGGCACTATCATGGACGGAGCGGCGCTTGACGACCAGAAGAACAATTACCTGTGTTCACTGGTCCGCAGCGGCTCCGGAATAGGTCTTGCTCTCATCGACATAACGACCGGCGAGGCGTTCGCGGGTGAGTATTCGGGCGATAATTCGGAAAGCGAAGCGCTGGGGGCGCTGACGAGATACGCTCCCGCCGAGGTGATAATGAACCTTGAGGCGCACGAGAACACAAAGTTTACGGACAGCCTTAAGGGCAAGGTCGACTGTTTTGTGCGCAATTATTACGATTGGGCGTTTGAGTCCGGTTCATCGGCGGAGAAAACGGAAAAGCAGTTCGGAGCCGAGACCGCCGAGGAGCTTAAGACGGGCGGCGGGCTTATGCTCCGCGCAATGGGCGGCGCTTTGGAATATCTTAAGGAGACTCAAAAGACCGAACTTAAAAATATACGCAAGCCGGAGATAATAACCGAAAGTCCGGTAATGCAGATCGATATGTACAGCTTAAGGAACCTTGAGATAACCGAGACGATACGCGGCAGGTCAACAAAGGGCAGCCTGCTCAGCATACTTAACAAGACAAAGACGGCAATGGGAGGCAGACTGCTGCGCCGCTCGATAACCGCGCCTCTGCTCAGTGTTGCGGCGATACGCAACAGGCATATCGCGGTAGATGAGTTTTTCAAAAACCCGATGCTGCGCGAAGAGGTGACCGAGCAGCTTAAGAACGTTCACGATATGGAGCGCATAATCACAAGACTGATGTATAAGACGGCAAACTGCCACGACCTTCTCAATCTTAAAAATTCGCTCGCCTGCCTGCCGAGGATATATGAGCTGCTCAGCGGCTGCGAAAGCAGGCTCATCAGCGGAAAGATCCGCAAAATGGACACGCTTGAGGATATACACGACCTGATTTTAAAATATATCAGGGATGACGCTCCGGTCTCTCTCAGAAACGGAAACATGATAAAGGAAGGAGCCGACAGTGAGCTTGACCGCGTCAAAGACCTGCTCACGAACGGCAGGAACTGGCTTGCCGAGCTTGTGGAGGAGGAAAAGCGAAACAGCGGTATTAAGAATATGAAGCTCGGCTACAACAAGGTGTTCGGGTACTATATCGAGGTCAGCAAAATGAGCGCGGATAAGGTGCCGGAGCATTTTATCAGGAAGCAGACGCTTGTAAACGGCGAGAGGTACATAACCCCGAAGATCAAGGAGCTTGAGGAGGAGATACTGAAAGCCGACGCGAATGTAACAGACCTTGAGTATGATTTGTTCTGCATGGTGCGCGACAAGGCGGCGGAGAAAAGCGAAGAGATCCTGTTTGCGGCGTCCGCTCTGGCAACGGTCGACGTGCTGTGTTCACTCGCCGGAGTTGCCGAGGAACGGGGCTACGTTATGCCGCAGGTCAACAATTCGGACAGAATAATCATAAAGGACGGCAGGCACCCGGTGGTCGAGGCTTTAAACCGCTCTGCGCTGTTTATCCCAAACGACACGAACCTTGACAACAAGGAAAACCAGGTGGCAATAATCACCGGTCCCAACATGGCGGGAAAGTCGACCTATATGCGGCAGATCGCCGTTATAACGCTTATGGCGCAGATGGGCAGCTTTGTGCCTGCCGCCTCAGCGGAGATCGGGATAGTGGACAAGATCTTCACCCGCGTCGGAGCCAGCGACGATTTGAATTCGGGAGACAGCACATTCATGGTGGAGATGAAGGAAGTGGCGTACATACTAAACAACGCCACAAGCCGAAGCCTTATCATCCTTGACGAGATCGGCAGGGGCACCAGCACATATGACGGACTCAGCATCGCGTGGGCGGTTGTGAGCATATCGCGGACGTGAAAAAATGCGGCGCGAAAACCCTGTTCGCCACACACTATCACGAGCTGACCCAGCTTGAAGAAAAAATCAAAAACGTAAAGAACTACTGCATTGCAGCCCGAAAGAAGGGCGACAACATAACATTCCTGCGCAAGATAATAAGGGGCGGAGCCGACGAGAGTTACGGCGTGGAGGTCGCGGCGCTTGCCGGAGTAAAACGCTCGGTAATACGCCGCGCGAAGGAGATCGCGGCGGAGCTTGAGAGCCGCGGTGAAAAGGCGGTTCCTGCCGCGAATATCAAGACCGCGGCGGAAAGAAGGAGCGGCGATGAGAACCAGACCAGCTTCCTTGCCGAAAACGGAAGCACGGTCGAGGACAAACTGCGCGCGCTCGACCTTAACACAATGACTCCTATGGAAGCCCTGACAAAGCTGTATGAGCTTCAGGCGGAGGCAAAGAATTCATAAAAGAGGTGAAAATCATGCCGAACGAAATACGTGTGCTGCCGGAAAACGTGGCTGACAAAATCGCCGCCGGAGAGGTGGCGGAGCGACCGAGCGCGGTCGTGAAGGAACTGACCGAAAACGCCATTGACGCAGGCGCCGACAAAATCACCGTCGAGATAAAAAACGGCGGCGTTAAGCTTATCAGGGTCACCGATAACGGAAGCGGCATACCCAGGGATCAGGTCGCGACGGCGTTTTTGCGCCATGCCACCAGCAAGCTGAGGAGCGAGGAGGACTTATACAATATTTCCACCATGGGCTTCCGCGGCGAGGCGCTTTCAAGCATCTGCGCAGTGGCGAGGGTAGAGGTTATCACAAGAACCCAGGACAGCGAGTCGGGCGCGCACTATGTCGTTGATCACGGCGTGTGCGGCGAAGCTGACGAGATCGCCTGCCCCTGCGGTACAATAATGTCGGTCGAGGACCTGTTTAAAAACGTTCCGGCTCGGATGAAGTTTTTGAAAAAGGACAGCACCGAGGCGGGCTACGTGACCGACCTTATGACAAGGCTTGCGCTCTCTAAACCCGATATTTCGTTTGAGTATATTATAGACGGCAAAACGGCGTTCGTAACTTCGGGCGACGGCGACCTTAAGAACGTGGTACTCAAGGTTTACGGACTAAAGTTTGCCAAGGCGGTCATGCCGGTGGATCACTCCGAGGGCGCGGTCAGGATACGCGGCGTCATCGGCAGACCGGAGGAGATCTCGTTCGGGAACCGCACCCGCCAGACTGTGCTGGTAAACGGCAGATACATTAAAAACCATGTCATTTCCAAGGTGGCGGAGGAAGCCTTCCGCAACTCGATAATGGTTGGCAGATTTCCGTTTTTTGTGCTTGACATAATCCTGCCGCGGGAGCTGGTTGACGTGAATGTTCACCCCGCGAAAACCGAGGTAAAGTTTGCAAACGAAAAGGAGCTTTATGACATAGTTTACCATGCGGTAAAGAACGCGCTGTACGGCGCAGCGTCGCGGTCTGTCCAAACTGCTGACAAAGCGGAAAACGGCGCAGCGCCGCGGTCTGCTCAAACTGCTGACAAAGCGGAAAACAGTGCAGCCGCGCAGTATGTCCAAAATCAGAACAAGACCCAAAGCGGCGCGCCGGGCTTTGCAAAGACGGGACCGCTGCCGAAGCCGTCAAAGTCCGGAACAGCTCCGGCTCACGCACCGGCGGTCCTGCGCGACAGCAATCAGCTCGACCGACAGGTAATACGTGATTATATTGAATACACCACGCCGAAAGCCGCGCCGCCCGATTTAAGCGCGGACGACCGCAAAACGGACGAAGGGCGCGGCGGAAGTCCGTCTCCCGCGGCGGAGGGAAATGATACGGTACAGCTCACGCTCGATGAGCATGGAACCAACGATAATCCGGATATTTTTGACGACTGCAAGATCATAGGGCAGGTATTCGGCACCTATATCATATTGGCGTCCCGTGACAGTATGTACCTGATCGACCAGCACGCCGCGCACGAAAGGGCGGGCTTTGAAGAGCTTAAGCGGTCTTATTTCAAAAACGAGCGTGTGTCACAGCTGCTTCTGACCCCGATAGTTGTTGACCTGACTCACAGCGAGCATGACGCTTTGATGAACAATCTTGACACTTTCAGGCGGTTTGGCTTTGACATTGCGGATTTCGGAACGAACTCGGCTGTTATAAACGAAACTCCGGTCGCGGTCTCGGATGAGGAGATAAAATCACTGCTGTTTGAGCTGCTTGAGGCTGTCACCGACAACATCAGGCATCCGATAGCGGACTTTGAGGAAAAGGCTCTTGACATGATATCCTGCAAAAAAGCGATAAAAGCCAACGATATTTTGTCACTGCCGGAGATGAGCCGCGTGGTCGAAATGGTCAGGGACCTGAACGCAAAGGGGATCAAGACCTGTCCTCATGGTCGCCCGATAACCGTCTCGATCACCAAAACCGAGCTTGAAAAGATGTTTAAGAGGTTAGTATGAGCAAGCCGAAAATTCTTGGAGTTGTGGGTCCGACCGCATCGGGCAAGACGGACTTTGCGATAGATTTGTGCCTTGAGCGCGGCGGCGAGGTCGTGTCCTGCGACTCGATGCAGATATACAGGGGCATGGATATAGGCACAGCCAAGCCGACAGCCGCCGAGATGCGCGGCGTTCCACACCATATGATCGATGTGGCGGACCCGTGCGAGGATTTCAGCGCGGCGAGGTTTTCAGCCATGGCGCGCGGCTGTATTGACGATATATTAAGCCGCGGCAGACTGCCGGTCCTGTGCGGCGGCACGGGGCTTTATTTTGACAGCGTGGTCAGCGGAATAAGCTACGCCGAGAACAAGATCGATCCCAAGCTTCGGCGCAGTCTTATGAGCCTTGCCGAGGAAAACGGCGCGGAGTATCTTCACGATATGCTCAGGCAGGTCGATCCGGTCTCAGCCGAGGCGATACACCCAAATAATGTGCGGCGTGTGGTCCGCGCGCTTGAGATATACCGGCAAACCGGCAAACCGAAGTCGGAGGTCGACAAGGAGCAGCGCGGAGAGCCTCTTTATGACGCCGAGATTTACGGTTTGCTTTGGTCCCGTGAAGAGCTTTACGAGCGGATAAACAAAAGGGTTGACGTTATGATAGAACGCGGGCTGATTGATGAGGTCAGAAATCTGCTTGATTTGGGAGTCGGCACAGACTCCACCGCCATGCAGGCGATAGGGTATAAAGAGGCGGCGGAATACCTCCGCGGCGAATGTTCTCTTTCGGAGGCTGTCGACAAAATCAAGCGCGAAAGCCGCAGATACGCCAAAAGGCAGATGACATGGTTTAAACGGAACCCCGATATAATTTGGACTAACATAGCAACGTAGGGACTAGGGATTAGCGACTAGTAACTACGCGGAGAGAAACAGTGTGCAAATGTAGGGTTGTCCCCGCGTCCGTTGGTGACGGCTGCCCTGATATCGCCCCACGGTTTTGATAGCACTCATCGTAGGGGCGGCAATCTGCCGC
>CANQKP010000099.1 GCA_947624495.1 uncultured Monoglobus sp.
CTTGACGGCGACCAGAGCGTGATCCACGATATGCGCAAAGAGTACATAACCCGCCGCGACTATATGGTAAAGCGCATAAACTCAATTGACGGAGTAAGCTGCCTTAATCCCCACGGCGCGTTTTACATCTTTATGAATGTTAAAGACTCGCTCGGCAAAGAGCATTACGGAAAAATGATAAACACCGCCAACGAGTTCTGCGCTGATGTGCTTGACAAGGCTCTTGTTGCAATGGTTCCCAGTGAGGGATTTGGAATTGACGGATATGTTCGTCTGTCATACGCAACTTCGATGGAAAATATTAAAACCGGTCTTGACAGACTTGAAAAATACTTAAAAGGCGAGTGCCGATAAAAGAGAGGAAACATTATGAGTAAGGATATTTATGAAAGTCCGCTTAGCTCAAGATACGCCAGCAGTGAGATGAAGTATCTGTTCTCTCCGGACAAAAAATTCAAAACATGGAGAAAGCTCTGGGTAGCCCTTGCCGAGTCCGAAATGGAGCTTGGGCTTGGAGTTACACAGGAGCAGGTCGACGAGCTTAAAGCAAATATGGACAACATTAATTACGCCGATGCGGAAGCCCGTGAAAAAGAGGTCAGACACGACGTCATGTCCCATGTTTACGCTTACGGGCTTCAGTGTCCGAAAGCAAAGGGCATAATCCACCTGGGCGCTACATCTTGCTACGTGGGCGACAACACCGACCTTATAATCATGAACGAAGCACTTGAGCTTATCCGCGGCAAGGTAGTTAAGGTTATCGCTCTGCTCCGTGACTTTGCGCTTAAATACAAATCGATGCCGACTCTCGGCTTCACCCACTTTCAGGCAGCTCAGCTGACAACAGTCGGCAAGCGGGCAACGCTCTGGATCTGGGAACTGCTTATGGATCTTGAGAACATTGATTTTCAGCTCTCACGCAAAGCGCTTTTGGGATGCAAGGGTACAACCGGTACACAGGCAAGCTTTATGGAGCTTTTTGAAAACGATATTGAAAAGGTAAAAGCCCTTGACAAAAAAATCTGCAAAAAAATGGGTTACGACAAGTTCTATCCCGTGTCCGGACAGACATACTCGCGTAAAGTGGACTACCATATGCTTTCGGTACTCAGCAGCATTGCTCAGAGCGCATACAAGTTTGCCAATGATATACGTCTGCTTCAGCACCTTAAGGAAATCGAGGAGCCTTTTGAAAAATCTCAAATCGGCTCGTCTGCAATGGCGTACAAAAGGAACCCTATGCGCAGCGAGCGTATCTGCTCACTGGCAAGATATGTGCTTGTTGACGCACTTAATCCGGCAATAACATCATCCACTCAGTGGTTTGAGCGCACCTTAGACGACTCCGCAAACAAGCGTTTGAGCGTCGCCGAAGGATTTTTGGCGGTTGACGCTATACTGAATATATATATGAACGTCGCCTCAGGGCTGGTTGTTTATCCCAAGGTAATACACAACCGCATTATGTCCGAGCTGCCGTTCATGGCAACCGAAAATATCCTTATGGACGCTGTCAAGGCGGGCGGAGACCGACAGGAGCTTCACGAACTCATCCGGAAGCATTCAATGGAAGCCGGCAAAGTCGTTAAAGAACAGGGCGGCGCAAACGACTTGATCGAGCGTATCATTGCCGACCCCGCATTTGGTCTCAGCCGCGAGGACATAAAGGGCATACTTAAGCCCGAAAACTTTATCGGCAGAAGCGAAAGCCAGGTGACCGAATTTATTGCGGAGTATGTTGACCCGGTGCTTGCCGAAAACGATGCCGCCGATGAGGTTGAACTTACAGTTTAAAATTTTAAAAATCAGATAACGACAGCTTAACGGGCGGCGATATCCGCTCCTGCGGTGTTATGATACTGTGGGGGCTGATATTATCCGCCTGCTGTTAATTTATATATTAAGAGAGGTGCTTTTAAAACATGACTATTGGATTTATAGGCGGCGGCAACATGGCGTCCGCTTTGATCAGCGGATTTATGTCATCAGGCAAGGTTTCGGCGGATAACATAATCGTTTTTGACACCGATGCCGAAAAACTGAGTGCAATGGCTGAAAACATGGGAATTTCTCCCGCCTCCTCCGCCTCTGACACAGAATGCCGCGCGGATATTATTGTGCTTGCGGTAAAGCCGAACGTTATGCCGTTTGTATTAAAGGAACTCAGCGGCACTGACGGAAAGATTTATGTTTCAATCGCCGCCGGAATAACGCTTGACACCTTGGAGGGCGGTATAGGCAGCGGCAAAAAAATAATCCGCACCATGCCCAACACACCGGCGTTGGTCGGCTGCGGCATAACAGTTATCACGCCAAACAAGAACATCGCGCCCGATGAACTCAGCACTGTTGAGGAACTGTTTAAAGCGGTCGGGGAGACGGTGATCCTTGACGAAAAATACATCAATCCCGCAATTGCCCTTCACAGCAGCAGCCCCGCATACATCTATATGCTTATTGACGCTATGGCTGACGGCGGTGTAAAGTACGGAATACCTAAGACGCTCGCTCTGAAACTTGTTGCAAAGGCTGTTGAAGGAAGCGCCAGGATGGTGCTTGAAACCGGCGAGCATCCCGAAAAGCTAAAAGACAACGTTTGCAGTCCCGGCGGTACGACGATCGCAGCCGTGTGTGAGCTTGAAAGATGCGGCTTTAAATCATCCGTCCAAAGCGCAATAGACGCTTGCGTTTACAAGGCGAATAATATGTAATTGTTTTAACCGGAGGTGAGGATATGCGGGTATGCGGCATCGTGTGCGAGTTTAACCCGTTTCATAACGGACACAAGTATCTGATCGACACAATAAAGGATATGGGTTTTGATGCTGTTGTGGGCATAATGAGCGGAAATTATACTCAGCGCGGAGATATAGCGATTTTTGATAAGCGCATCAGAGCCAAAGCCGCGGTAAAAAACGGCATGGATCTTGTGCTGGAGCTGCCCGCTGTCCATGCAATGCAGACCGCCGAAAGGTTTGCGCAAAACGCAATATATATCCTAAACTCTTTGGGTCAAATCGATGCTCTGGCTTTCGGCTCGGAGTTCGGCAGCGTCGATACGCTGAAAAAAATAGCGGAACTGCTCGCATTTGAGCCGCCGCGCTTTAAGGATGCACTGAAGTCCGAGCTTGACTTCGGCAAGCCGTTTTTTACAGCCAGAAGCGCCGCGGTCGAGCGTATTCTCGGCACACCGGCATCAAATATTATTTCGGAGCCAAATAACATACTCGGCATTGAATATATAAAGGCGCTGCTTCGGTTTGAAAGCAAAATTGAGCCGATTGCCGTAAAGCGGTGTGTCTCAGATCACAGAAACAGCGAGCTGAGCGGCGAGTTTTCTTCTGCGTCGGCCGTTCGAAGCGAGCTTAAGAAACATAGCACAAGAGTATTTGAAGCCATACCCGAAAACCTGCGCAGGCTGTATTCAAACGCGGAAATACACGATGTTGAACACTTGAGCGCGGCGATCATATCAAAAATTATGCTGACCGACGCTGAAGAGCTTAAGGCTGTTTCAGATGTTGGAGAGGGACTTGAAAACAAACTGTTAAGCGCCGCGCGTATATCGCGCAGCTTTGCCGAGCTGTGCGGCAACGTTAAATCAAAGCGGTACGCCCACAGCCGTATACGAAGGATCGCCCTGTCCGCTTTCTTGGGTATTACCAAATCAGAAGCCGCAACGCCTCCGAAGTATATTAAAATTTTGGATTTTAACGAAACCGGAAGAGAGCTGCTCCACCTCGCAAAAAAGACTGCGTCTCTTCCTCTCGCAAAGAACCGTAACAGCATTAAAAATCAGCCCTCCGCCCTTCAAATATGGGACAGAGAGCTGATTTTTGACGACATTTTTGATCTTTAGTTTTAGTATATTAATATATATTGATAACTCCATTTGCTTTTGTCAAAGTGTAGGATTTGTATTCAGCGGATTTTTCACCGTTTGCCGCAAGCTCCAAAATATGTTCGCCATCACTGATGTCTGCCGCGTTAATAACCGTCTTGAACGGTATTTCGGTTTTTATGTCGATAAGCTCACCGTCCAAATAATATTCAACCGATGTTGTGTACTGTTCCGGCTGATACACATATCCATAGATCGGTATGCTGCCGGAGCTGTAAGCTCTGCCTCCGTCCGCCCGAACAAACACAAACCTCGGCGAAGCGCCGCAGCGCATCAGATATTGTCCGTTGTTAAACGCCTCGTCCATTATCGCCGCATAATTCGGCTTATACTTAAGATCAAAGCCTATGACTTCGCTCTCCATATCGTGATTAAAGTATACTATACTCTTAAGATTTGGGTACCTCATCGCGGCATACCAATACATATTCCGCATTCTTGTCTCGCCCCAGTTATCAATATTTTCATCAGTATACAAAAGCCGCGTAACAACTCCGCCTTCGCTGATTGCGAGCGGCTTTTTTATATTATATTCATCCATAAAAGCCGTTATATATTTCAGAGAATTTGTAGTATAGCCAAAATCACCCAAAGTGAAATATATCTGAGACTCGCGGCTGGTCACGACCTCGGATCCGTCCTTCACGTCAAGGCTGCTTAAAAAATCCTTTTTTGAAAATGACGACACGCCTATCCAGTCGACATACTCATCTCCCGGATAATAGTACCAAAACGGTCTGTCAAGCGACCCGCTGTCGTTGGGCGACCACATGACAGCAAATTCGGGATAAGTGTGAACAATATCGGCTATTTTCCGGAAGGCTTTAACATAAGCCGACGGGGAATCACCCAGGGTCCCGATGTTCATCTCGGCTCCAAATCTGATTATCACAGGCTTGCCCATTTCCGCCAGATTGTCAAGCGTCTCTTTTATGTAATCATCATTTTCATCATCTAAAGCAAGGTTAATATCCTTGATGTTCCACGGCACCTGGCTCACCGCGTCTTTTTCAGGCACGATGTAGCTGCTCGGCTTATTGAGTACGGTTTGGAAATCATCAAACTCAATATATGATGAGTATAATCCGAAATCATGGTCAAATACCGGCGGTTTTCCAATCTCCGGATCGCCGTTGCCGTCGCTGACAATTCCCGCATACACACCGGCTTTCGGCTCAAGCCTCGCGCCGTAGTATACAGCCTCGTCGGGCGAGCCTTCGGTATAAATATCAATCTCGGTCTTGTCAACCTTACTTTCCATATCATTAAGCAGCGCGGTCCAGTCCCAAACCTTTGGTCTGAACACATTTATGTTAAATGCGGCGCCGTCAAATCCGCCGCTCATATTATAATCGGACCAACCCCACCATAAATTATACTCATCGGTGAGAGCGACCAAACATTGACGCAGGTATATCCGTCAAGGGCATACGCGTTGATCTTCACGCCGTTGACCCGCGTGTCAAGAGTGCAGGTCTGAGCCTTAAACTCGTCTGTTACGATCTGGACCGGTTCAGGACTGCCCTCAATATCGGACAGTGTTCTGAGGTTGACCGAGTTATCGGACGAGTCATAGATAAGCTCAAAGCCGTACCGTGTCAGATCGTCAAGAGAAATCAGGATTTTTTCATCACAAAAATAAGCCTGGACCTTAAACCCGTCAATATAGACCGGAAATTCGGTCAGAGCGTAGCTGCCGCTGAACATTTCCTTGGCGTCCGCACGCGCGGGTAGATCCGCGGTAAGCAAAATCGCGGACAGCATTAACAAAACCAAAAAGCATGAAAGCAATATAAACCGGAAAGAAAATCGGGAAACTTTGTTTTTCATTATCACACCGCCTCTGTTATATTTGACGATATTTATTGAAAAAAGTTCCCGATCTTTAAATCTTTGCTTTTGTTTACTGAAAAAAGATGTTCCGCAATTTTGCTGTTTATTTTTGCTTGCGCAAAAATAAAGTTCCGACGCTTTCGTTATTAATTATCTTATATATATTCTCAGGATGTTTTCCGTTTGTAAGAACCATGTCGATCCCGTGCTTGTTAACAAAAGCCGCGGCTTTAAGCTTTGTTTTCATTCCGCCGGTTCCTCTTGAGCTGCCTTCCGCACCGGCGAAGGACTTGATCTCGTCACTTATTTTTTTTACAACCGGAATGATTTTCGCGCGGGGGTTCCGTCGCGGGTCGGCGTCATAAAATCCGTCGATATCCGACATTACAATCAGCAGATCCGCCTTTACAAGCTCCGCCACATACGCAGATAGTGTGTCGTTATCGCCAAACTCGATCTCGTATGTAGAAATAACGTCATTTTCATTCACTATCGGAACAACGCCGTATTCAAGCATAGAATTAAAAGCGCGCCTCGCGCTGTTATATCGAGTCTCCTCATCTAAAATAAACTTTGTCAGCAGTACCTGACCCGTGTTGTAGCCGTACTCCTTGAAAAACTTGTCGTAAATCGCAAGCAGACCGACCTGACCAATTGCTGCAAGCGCCTGCTTTTCCTTGAGCGAATCAGGGCGGGTCTCAAGACCGATGACTCCCATTCCGGCGCCGATTGCTCCGCTTGACACTAGCACCACATCATGTCCGGCATTTTTAACGTCCGCGATGACTCGAACAAGTTTTTCGATATGCCCAAGGTTCAGCTTTCCGCTCTCATGGGTCAGAGTTGAAGTTCCGACTTTTATAACAAACCTCTTTTTATCCATAATAAACAAATTCCTCCAAACCCAATTATTATAGCAGGAAACTTGGGTATTGTCAAATTAATTTTATTTAACATATCTGAGCGCAGCCGGACGGGCAAACTATAAAAAAACGAGGTTCTCTACACACCAAGGCGCGCCACGGTACCGCGGCGCGCCTTAAAATCGCTTTGTTTGAATAAACTAAGACAAATTATACAATGCCGTGAGCCATCATTGAGTCGGCAACCTTCTCGAAACCGGCGATGTTAGCGCCCATTACGTAGTTACCCTCATGACCATACTTCTTTGAAGCGGAGTCGCACTTCTCGA
This sequence comes from uncultured Monoglobus sp., assembly GCA_947624495.1. Lineage (GTDB taxonomy): Bacteria > Bacillota > Clostridia > Monoglobales > Monoglobaceae > Monoglobus. Next base: position 6,930 of record CANQKP010000099.1, read on the forward strand.
AGATACCTTCCATAATATCCTTGAGCTTAGCGTCAACCTCTTCAAACGTCCATGAATATCTCATGCTGTTCTGGCTCATCTCAAGAGCTGATGTCGCAACGCCGCCTGCGTTAGCCGCCTTAGCGGGTCCGAAGAGAACACCGTTACTCTGGAACACAGCGACAGCCTCAGGTGTTGAAGGCATATTTGCACCCTCGCCTACTGCGAAGCAGCCGTTCTTAACCAGAGCTTCAGCCGACTCTTTGTCTATCTCGTTCTGCGTAGCGCAGGGGAGAGCGATGTCGCAGGGGATAGTCCAGATACCTGAGCAGCCTTCGTGATACTCAGCGTCGGGATGTGTAGCCGCGTACTCCTTAATTCTCTTTCTCTCAACCTCTTTAAGCTGCTTTACGCAAGCAAGGTCGATACCGTTTTTATCATAGATATAGCCGTTCGAGTCGGACAGAGCAACAACCTTTGCGCCCAGAGCCGTAGCCTTTTCCGTAGCATAGATAGCAACGTTGCCTGAACCGGAAATAACAACCGTCTTGCCCTCGAATGACTTGCCGTTTGCTTTCAGCATAGCGTCTGTGTAGTAGCAAAGACCATAGCCTGTAGCCTCGGTACGAGCAAGCGATCCGCCGTATGTAAGACCCTTACCGGTAAGAACGCCCGTGAACTCGTTTCTGAGTCTCTTGTACTGACCGAACAGGAAGCCGATCTCACGACCGCCAACGCCAATGTCACCGGCAGGAACGTCTGTGTCGGCGCCGATATGCTTTGAAAGCTCCGTCATGAAGCTCTGGCAAAATCTCATAACCTCGGCGTCAGACTTGCCCTTGGGGTCAAAGTCGCTGCCGCCCTTGCCGCCGCCGATGGGCAG
>CANQKP010000100.1 GCA_947624495.1 uncultured Monoglobus sp.
GAGGCGGGTTGTGACGAACTGAGGGGGTGTAATGGTGTAAATATCTACCCCTTCCGTCAGGCTTCGCCTGACACCTCCCCCTCCTTTCCAAGGAAGGGGAGGCTTTTGTTATATCAACGGACGCGGGGATAGCTTAACATTCATGCACTGTTTTACCCCGCGTAGTCCCTAGTCGCTAATTACTAGTCCCTACGTTATCTTACATTCTTACATCAAAACAAATACCCTTGTAAATTTAAAAAGTTTTATATATATACATTTTTGTAAAAAATGTAAGAATGTAAGACAATACCCCTAAAACCCCCGATTTCACGGGCTTTGTGATGTCTTACATACCCGGATTTTATGTAAGATTTATGTAAGATATGTAAGATTTTTGCAGTGTTTATTCATCTAATTTGCATGAAATATTCAATTTAACGTATTTGAGTTTTATACCGTAGGTCGTAGTTAAGTGTGTATATAGCCCCACTTCGTCAACGGCAAGCCGCGTCCATTCCATAAACTAAACCCAACAAAACAAGAGTACAATATTAAAGACCGTGGACGGCGGCATTTTTCGTATTGACAATATATCATAACAGTGCTATAATATTTTGTGTATTAATTTTTGTCGGCGCAGCCGGAGAGGATGATATTTTTTGGACACGCTGCCCCCTTTATGGGTCATACTGTTGGTTTTGTACGGTTTGAGCTTTTTGATAACGCTGATCGAGCAGTCTACCGTTGTCGCGAACGATTCGCGGCTCAAGCGGCTTTCGGATGAGGGCGATAAAAGAGCCTCTACTCTGATCGGCTTTTTGAACGGTCATTCAAGGCTTATGATGGCGTCCGCGCGTTTTTTCAGCACTGTTATAACGGCTGCTGCGGGAGCTGTATCGGCGCTGTATATGTCATGGTTTGCCGCAGCCCTGCCTGTCGCGAACTGGCTGCTTTACGCCGCGGCTGTGCTTGTGGCTGCCGTTTTATATCTTATAGTCGGCGTGTTCGTCCCAAAGGGCATTGCGGGGAAATATCCCGAAAAGCTCGCGCTTGCGCTTGCACCGGTCACCAGGTTCATGACATATGTCGGCACGCCGTTTGTTTCGCTGCCCGGAGTGTTGTCCGAGCTGCTGCTTAAAGCTTTCGGAATCAGGCTCAGCGAAGACGCTGAGGACGTGACCGAGGAAGAGATACGAATGATGGTCGACATAGGCTCCGAAAGCGGCGCGATTGACGATGATGAAAAAGAGATGATACATAACATATTCGAAATGGACGATAAGCCCGTGGAGGATATTATGACCCACCGTACCGACGCGGTCATACTCTGGATGGAGGACGGCGCCGATGAATGGGAGAAGATCATAAATGAGACAAATCATACCCGATATCCGGTCTGCGGAGACGCGATTGACGATGTACTCGGCATAATCAACAGCCGCGACTTCTACCGCCTGATGCTTAAGGACAGGAACGCGGATCTTAAGACCATATTAAGAGAGCCTTATTATGTACCCGAAACAATAAAGGCGGATGAGATGTTCTCGCGTATGCAGGATAAAAATGCTCATTTTGCGATTGTGCTTGACGAGTACGGCGGCTTTCAGGGCATTGTAACTCAGGAGGATCTTATTGAAGAGATCGTCGGCGAGCTTCACAGCGAGTATGACGAACCCGAAAAGGATATCGACATATACAAAATTCCCGGTTTTGATAATATGTGGCGTATTGATGGCGGCGCCGAGATAGAGGACGTGGAGGAAGAGCTTGGAATAGAGATACCGGATGATGAATACAATACGTTTGCAGGACTGATCTTGGATGTTTTGGGCGCTGTGCCTGCCGACGGCGATACGCCTGAACTGACATTTGGAAGAATGAACATAAAGGTGACCAGAGTAAATGAACACAGAATAGAGGAAGCTGTCGTCACTCTGGCGGATGAAAAAACAAAAGACGAAACGGAAGACGAGACCCCGGAAAAATAAGTTCTCGTTTAGGTGTAAGAATATGAAACTCAGAAAAAAACTTGTCTCCGCGGCATTGATCTTCGCGATCCTGCTCTGCTATGCTTCAAGTGCTTACGGTGTAATACTTGCGGGCTTTACCCAGAAGAATACATACGGAGACTACACATATGCCGACGTGGGTATGGGCGACTGGTATTATTACTATGTCGGCTTTGCCTATGAATACGGTATTATGACCGGAACGGCGGACGGCGTGTTTTCGCCCAACGGAAAGCTGACAATAGCCGAGGCGGTAACCGTTGCGGCAAGGCTTAACGCGGCATACTACGGAAACACTATTGATATGACCGCGGGAGGTAATGTTTCGGCTGCCGCGCTTGACGAGTCGGAGCATTATTCCTATCCCGTGACGGGCGACGCGGGGCTTAAAACCGGAGCGGATGTTTACGACAGCGCGAAAATCGGACACTTTGTGCGCACAGACGCTCTGGGAGCCGTTACACATTCGCTGACGGATATGACGTGGTTCATTCCGTATCTTAAGTATGTCGAGGGGCAGGGGATTATAACCGAAAATCAGTTCAGCGGGCGTTATACCGAACCCGCAACGCGCTCGGAATTGGCATATCTGCTGTATAGGGCGCTGCCGTCGTGCTACAGCAAGATAAATAATATAACGCCCATTCCCGACGTGCCGCGGGGCAGCGCTTATCAGTACGAGATACTTTCGCTTTATGAGGCGGGCGTTATCACCGGCAATGATGAATACGGAACATTTTACCCGCGATCAAGCATTGTGCGCAGCGAGGTCGCTGCAATGGTGTCAAGAGCCGTGAATTCGGATCTCAGGGTCAAGTTTACGCTTAACCCCGATATTCCGCTGAAACCGTTGTTTTTCTCGTGGAGGTACCCGTCATACGGTGCGGAATACTCGATAAATCTGCAAATTTCATATTATGATTATAAATATTTTAACTCAAAGCGGCGTATTTACAATTATTCCGAGTACGCCACCGACAGCGCGGACGTGGGAGGACTTACCGCCTTGGCGGAAGAGCTTAAAAATATGGCGGTGCGAAACGGCTGCGACTCTGCCTATGATATCGCCGGATTTGTTACCGCGTTTGTCCAGAGCATAGAGTATATGGATGATATGGCGACGAAGGGTGTGGCGGAGTATCCGAAATACCCGATCGAAACTTTGTTCGAGCAGGGCGGCGACTGCGAGGATAAGGCGGTGCTGCTGGCAAAGCTGCTTAAGCTCTTGGGTTACGGCTCAGTCCTGCTGGTCAGCAGCGACCATATGGCGGTCGGTCTGCAAACGTCGGGCAGCGGAAATCTGTCATTCGGCGGCGCGGATTATTATTATATCGAAACCACCGAACCGGGCTGGCGCGTTGGGGAGGTCCCCGGAGATATGCTTGGCGTCGGTATGGAAGTGCTTTATATTTAACGGCTTAGGTCGGATTTTAATAAGGAAAGGAAAATGACAATGAACGTATTGCTTACAGGAGGAGCGGGATACATCGGATCCCACACAGCCATAGAGCTTCTTGATATGGGTCACAGTGTAGTGATTGTTGACAACTTTTCAAACTCGAAGCCGGAGGCGCTTAACAGGATCAGGGAGATCACCGGAAAGAATTTTAAGTTTTTTGAAGCCGACGTCTGCGACAGCGCGGCGATGGACAAGCTGTTTTCCGAGAATGAGATAGAATGTGTTATCCACTTTGCCGGTCTTAAGGCGGTGGGTGAAAGCTGCGCCATTCCGGTAAAGTATTACAGGAACAATATCGACTCTACCCTGACGCTGCTTGAGACAATGAAAAAGCACGGTGTGAATAATTTTGTGTTCAGTTCGTCCGCCACCGTTTACGGCGACTCGGACAAAATGCCGCTCACGGAGGATATGCCGACGCTTACAAGCGGCAGCCCCTATGGCAGAACAAAACTTATGATAGAGCAGATTTTAACCGATGCCTGCTCCGCAGATCCGGAACTCAGCGTTGTGCTGCTGAGATACTTTAACCCGATCGGCGCCCACAAGAGCGGACGTATCGGCGAGGATCCCAGCGGAATACCCAACAACCTTATGCCGTACATTTCTCAGGTGGCGGTAGGCAAACTGCCCAAGCTTGGAATTTTCGGAAATGATTATCCCACACCGGACGGCACCTGTGTCCGCGACTATATCCACGTTGTGGATCTCGCGAAGGGTCACGCCAAAGCTATTGACTACGCGGCAAGCCACAAGGGTGCAGAGGCGTTTAATTTGGGTACCGGAGTGGGTTACAGCGTGCTGGATATCGTGAACAGCTTTATAAAGGTAAACGGCATTGATCTTAAGTATGAATTTCAGCCGCGCAGAGCCGGAGACATTCCCGAATGTTATTCCGACCCGTCCAAGGCGGAACGCGAGCTGGGCTGGAAGGCGGAGCGCACTATCGAGGATATGTGCCGTGACTCATGGAACTGGCAGAAGAACAACCCCAACGGATTAAATTAATATGTTAAAACGAAAAGCCGTTCCCTCCTTTTAGGAGGGGCAAATAAAAGGCTCCCCTTCATTTATGAGGGGGGAGCTGCCAACGTAGCGACTAGTGATTAGTAAATAGGGACTACGCGGGGCAAATAGTGCGCAAATGTTACCCCTATCCGCGCGTCCGTAGGGCAAATAAAAGGCTCCACCAACATAGCGACTAGTGATTAGTAAATAGCGACTACGCGGGGCAAAATAGTGCGCAAATGTTACCCCTATCCCCGCGTCCGTAGGCGAAAATAATAGGCTCCCCTTCATTTATGAGGGGGAGCTGTCGCCGAAGGCGACTGAGGGGGTGCGATGGTGAAAAGACTACCCCCACCGCCTGCTCCGCAGGCACCTCCCCCTCCGTAAACGGAAGGGGAGGCTTTTTTATGGCTCCACCTTATTTTTTTATTTTACGAGGCGTTTTTAAGCTGTAATCTGAGTTTGTCGGCTATCATTGCGATAAACTCGGAATTTGTGGGCTTGCCTTTGATCTGCGATACGGTGTAGCCGAACACATTGTTCAGGGTATCCATGTCGCCTCTGTCCCATGCCAGCTCAATGGCGTGCCTGATTGCGCGCTCGACACGGCTGGATGTAGTGTTGAAATTCTCCGCTATTGTGGGATAAAGCTCCTTTGTGACCGAATTCATAATGTCAAGATCGTAAATCGCCATCATTATGGCGCGTCTTATGTACTGATATCCTTTGATATGCGCGGGTATCCCTATCTCGTGAATGACGTTTGTTACCATAGACTCGACCTGGCTGTAATCAAATTTTTTTGCGTTGACGTTCCAGTTCTTTGCCATATCCACACCGGTAGTTATCGGGGAAGCCATCATTGTTATCCGGTCGATCAGCGCGTCGTAATTCACGGGCTTGAGCATACAATATTCAACTCCCGAAGAATTTGCGCGGGCTGTTACCGTCTCATTTAAAACGCAGCTTGCAATTAACACATGAGGTCTTTTCTCAAGCTGCATACGTCCAAGCCGTTCAAGCACCCCGAAGCCGTCCATTGTCGGCAAAAGCAGATCCATAACCAAAACATCTGCTTCACTGCGCTTTATCAGCGGCGGAACTTCAAGCCCGTCATACACGCACCCAACCACTTCGATTTTGGTGGTCTGGCGCATATAGTCACATAAACCGTTTGCAAAATCTTTGTCAAAATCAGCCACTGCAACCTTGATTTTTTCATTCATTTCCATAATTCCTCATCTCTTTCTTTGTAGTTATTTTGGTCATTACCGGAATAAAACAAAAAATTTCATATTAAGAAGTTATAACAAAATTTATGGTAAACTTTGGTAATGCTTATAATGGAATTATAGTATATTTCTAAATCTTTGTCAAGCACTTTTATGAAAAAATATGTTTAATTTTAACATTTTATATTAAAAAGGGTGATATAATCACCCTTTTTGAACTATTTTTGTATTTCGTCGGTGAATATACCGTAGCCTAAGACGGGCTTGTTTACCAAAACGTGTGTTACGGAACCGATTATTTTATTGTTCTGTATTATCGGACTGCCGCTCATTCCGCGGACAATTCCGCCCGTGCGGGTTATGAGGCTTTCATCTGTTACCTCAAAGATAATATCTTTGTCATCCGGGTCGTCGGGATTGATCTTGGTAATATTTATTGAAAACTCCTCAATTTTGTTTCCTTCTATGTTAGAGCAAATTTTAGCCTCGCCGGGAACGGCGTCGTCAGCGCCGCCCAAAGGAATGGGTTCGCGGACCGAAATAAGGTTTTCGGGATTAGAGACGGTTCCGATTATTCCGTGGCTGTCGCTGCCGCTGATTTCCCCGATTTTCAGTTTGTTGTCGGAATACACGCCGATAAGTTCGCCCGGAGTTCCGGTTTCGGCACGCCTGACGCCTACCACATCCGCTTTGTATATATCTCCTCTAAGACCGTTTTCGGCGCTTACAGGCAGGGCGTCGTTAATGCTGTGTCCCACTGCGGCAAATTCGTTAGTCTGAGGGTCAAAATACGTGATAGTTCCAACTCCCGACGCCGCGTCCATCAGCCACGCGCCGATCTTAAACTTATCGTCGGTAACGTCCCTTACAGGCTTCAGGCTGACTTCGCGGTCATTATTATCTTTTCCGCGAACAGTGAGCGTTACTTCAGCGCCGCCGTATGAGTTGAGCGTTTCGGAAAAGCGTTCCACCGTTTCGGTTCTGGTTCCGTTTACCTCAGTAATGATGTCGCCGGGCACAATTCCTGCTTCGCGGGCGGGCGAGACGGATCCGCCGTCATTTGTATCGATTTCTCCGAGTTCGTCCACAAACGCGCCCGAAAAGCTCAGTGAGACCCCTATGCTCTGTCCGCCGGGAACAACAAGCCTTGTGTTTTGCTCCGCGCATACCGAGGAACTGAGCGCTATCGATATGCAAAATAACGCAAAGGCAAAAAACTTTTTAACCATTTTAGGCAATATCCGCACCTCCTTTGTGTTTAATAAGGGTCAAGACCCCGTCACTTACGTTATAATATAAATTTCACCTTATGTATTATTGCCGGCATCGGACGTATATAATATAAGTAATAAATGAAAAAAGGGGGCGGCAATGCCTGCCGCCCCTGTTTTTCACTCAGTCATCGCTCTGCTCAGACTCGCTCTTCTTTTTGGAGTTCTGATTTTGGCTCTGGCTCTGGTTCTGGTTCTGGTTGTTGTTCTGGTTACGATTATTGTTTTTGCTTGACATAATTAACCTCCTGTTAATTAAAATTTATTTTGCATTAGTAGTTTTAACAAAAATAAATTTAATATTCATTTTTTTGTAAAGTTTTAATTTTTGGAGAATATAACTGTAGTAATATAATTAAATTGAAAGGATGATATTATGAACAGAAGAAACGGCTATACTGCCGCGCCGCCGCGCAGAGCGGACGATATAGAAATCGAACTGCCGCCGCCGGCAAACGAAAAGACTCAAAAAATTTACGATAAAATATGGAGCGGGACCGAGCGGATTTTCAGTATTCCCGAAAAAATTGACGGCGACTCAAAGCTGCTGAAGCAATATCTTAATAATCTTAAAGGTAAAAACGTTTGTGTGGCGTTCTGGGGTCAGGGCGGAGGCAGGTTTGAAAAATGCGGAGTCCTGACCGAGGTCGGAGGCGACTATATCGTACTCAAAGAGCCGCGAACCAAAAGACTTATAATTACAACAATGGATAAAATTAAATATATAAGCGTATTCTGCGTTTAACTCGCAAAAGCTTTTGCTTTGAATGATGCGCCGTCCCCTGTTCCGCCTTGCCTACCGCGGCGGCAAAGTCGCAAAAGCTTTTG
>CANQKP010000101.1 GCA_947624495.1 uncultured Monoglobus sp.
AATATAATGAACCGCAGCGCTTCTGCCGACGCATATTTTAAAACTCCGGCGGATGTGAATAAATATAATATTCACGGAGTTTTGTCAGCAATAAGGGGCAAAGAGGTGAAATAATAAATTAAGGAGACAGTTTCGGAGGTGAAGTTTATTTTGAAGATATGTCAAGCAAGCTTTGATGATTTGCATGAAATATTAAAACTTCAATATCTTTCCTATCAAAGCGAAGCAGCACTCTTTGGGAAAAGAGATATTCCGCCGTTAAAGCAAACACCGGATGAGCTGGCAGACGAATATAATAATGGTGTTATACTCAAAATGGTTAATGATGAAAATACTATAATTGGTTCAGTCCGTGCAAAAGAAGATAAAGGAACAGTATATATTGGAAAACTAATGGTTCACCCTAACTACAGACATAACGGATATGGCACAAGACTAATTAAAGAAATAGAAGAATACTTCCCCAATAAGCGATATGAGCTTTTTACAAGCACAAGAAGCAAAGATAATATTCGTTTGTATCAAAGTTTGGGATATAAAATCTTCGACAGCAAAGCAATCAATGATGAGCTTCAATTTGTATATATGGAAAAAGTTTAAACTATGAATTTATCAGTAAAAAGCTATGTCGCGCATGGAGCGAAATATCAATTATTATACAAATCCGCAATATATAATTGCTTTTAACAATTTCAACTTGAATATTTGAGTAAAACACAGTAATATAATTTGCATAAAACAAAAAATCTGAACCCGTCTCCTATGATAAAAGTTCGGATTTTGTTTTTGCCTGGTGAACCCAATGCACATATAGGCGGACTCGTAACTGTTGGTAATATTTGCGGAACAGTAATCTGTTTTTGAGATAATCTTGTATACTGTCTACGAACGCTGTTACACCAGTGAGCGCAGCAATCGATCCCAATATATTGCATACAGCGGAAATCACTTCCGAGTACATAGAGCTGATGCGCTCCCGCGTGTCCGGCGCTCCCGGCGTCTCATAAGGACCGCAAAACAAATTATGACACGCCCCTATCGGCTGATCAGCACGTTGACACACGGGTGAAAATTTGATATAATTTTTACGGCTTAATAAAATAAAGTTATCGGGGAGGAACTCTATCATGAACAAAATAGAATTAAAGACTTTAAATAATCTCTTGTCCTGCTCGTTTTATATTCCCGCGTATCAGCGGGGATACAGGTGGACGGAATTGGAGGTCAGGGACCTGCTTAATGATATCGACGAGTTTGCGCCGCGCGAAATACAAGGGAGCGGGAACAAGTCGTGGTACTGCCTGCAGCCCATCGTGGTCAAACAGAGAGATGAAAGCTCCTACGAGGTGATCGACGGGCAGCAGAGATTGACGACCGTCTATCTGATCCTTTATTATCTAAATCAGGACTTTGTCGAAAGCAGAAGAGACAAGCTGTTTTCAATCGAATATGAAACAAGAAATGACTCGAAACAATTTTTACAAAATCCCGAAAACAACAATGACAGCTGCATTGATTTTTATTATATGCACACGGCATATCATACTATTGAAAAATGGTTTGAATCAAAAGAAAGTCAAGGGAATTTTGACAAAAACGATTTTCGGTCAAAGCTCAAGTTCCACACTCGGGTTATATGGTACGAAACCGAGGAAGAGAACCCGATCACCGTATTTACCCGCCTCAACATCGGAAAGATCAACTTGACAAACGCCGAGCTTATAAAAGCTCTTTTTCTCAACAGCTCGAATTTCCGAACCGATGACAAAGAGAAAATGCGCCTTCGCCAATTGGAGATCGCAAACGAATGGGACGACATTGAAAACACCCTTCAAAACGATAAATTATGGTACTTTTTAAGCGACGAACCCAAGGACGATAACAGGATAGAATACATATTCGACCTAATGAACACCTCCGGCGATACAGACACATATTCCGCGTTCAGGTTTTTCAGTGACAAACTGATAGGAAAAACCGAAAAGGAAATGAAGGACAATTGGGAGGAGGTCCAAAAATATTATCAGCGGTTCAGCGAATGGTTCACCGAAAGGGAACTGTATCATAAAATAGGATTTCTGCTGACCGCGGAAATAGCCGATATTAAAGATCTATATGCTCAATCGTCTGCAATGAAAAAAAGTGAATTTTTATCATATATCGACTGCTTGATAAAAAACAAGTATAAAAATCTGAATATTTTTGATTTGGATTACGAAAACAAGCACACCCGCAGCGTATTGCTTCTTTATAACATACTGACAATGCTGCGGAACGATCACGACTCCTCATATTTTCCTTTTGACGATTATAAGTTGAACAAATGGAACATTGAGCATATAGCGTCCCGAAAGGATCCCTCCTCCGTTCCGCCCGCAAACAGGAAAACGTGGCTCACCGACGTGAGCAGTTATATTGATAAGGATACAAAAGAGGGAAAGGTCCTGCTCAAAAAAGTAAACCAATGCGTAAAAAACGCGGAATACGAGGACGACGATAAGTTTTCGGAAATTTACGAAGAAGCCGATATGCATTTTAACCGCCATATGGAAGATTTTGAAAATATCGACGGGATATCCAATCTGGCATTGCTTGACGAAAAGACAAACAAAGCCTACAAAAACGCTGTTTTCCCGTTAAAGAGAAAATATATCATCGACCTTGACAAAACGGGCGGTTTTGTGCCGATATGCACCAAAAATGTATTTTTGAAATATTTTAGCGATTATCCGCCCAAGATCTCATTTTGGACGCAGGATGACCGGGAAAAGTACGAGGCTGATCTGATAAAAGTTTTGGGAAATTATTTGGAGGTGAATAAGTAATGAATAACGAAAACTGCTCTTTTTACGAATTACTAAACGAGTACCGAATATAAATCCCATTATCCAGCGGGATTACGCTCAAGGACGGAAAAAGAACGCGGAAATATGCAGAAATTTTCTTATCGCCATAAAGGACAGCTTGGTCAGCGGCTTACCCATTAACTTGGATTTTATATACGGCAATATAACGGGCAGTCAAGAAGACAAAATTTTTCAGCCGCTTGACGGACAGCAAAGGCTGACCACGCTGTTTTTGATCCACTGGTATGCGTACGCGAAGGAAAAAAGCGCGGACGAGACCATAAGAGAGACTCTGAAAAAATTTTCCTACGAAACGCGGCTGTCCTCGCGCCGCTTTTGCAAGGCTTTGGCGGACAACGGCTCGATCACTACGGACGGGACCAAGTCGATCAGCAGTCAGATTTATGACTCAAAATGGTTTTTTATATCGTGGAAGCACGACCCGACTATCAGAGCCATGCTCAACGCCGTCGACATGATACATTCGATCATGGGCGATATAGACGGCTTATGGGACAAGCTGGTCAAAAACAGCAGCATAACGTTTCATCTGCTGATATTGGAAAATTTCGGTCTGTCGGACGATCTGTATATAAAAATGAACGCCCGCGGAAGGATCCTCACGCCGTTTGAAAATTTAAAGGCGGAGCTTCAGGATAAATCCATGAAGGAAAATTGGGAGAGCGACCGAACGGAGACCGATAAATTCTCCTATAAGATCGACACGCTGTGGACCGACTTCCTTTGGAAAAATTTTAGGAAAGACAACTCTGTAGACAATGCCCACATGAATTTGATCACGACGCTGGTGATGGTAAAGCTGGCAACGGGAACGCTGCTTAAAGGCGCGGAACGCACGGATATGATCCGAAGGCTTAACGAGGATAACTCGCTCAGGGCGCTGATAAGATATATAGACAAAGACACTTTTAATTACATATACAGCGTGTACGAGCTGTACTGCCGCTTGGTGGAAAACGGCGGCGTGCCGCGGCTTGACATCGATATGTGGAGGCACACCCCCGAAAAAGATCTGTTATATCAGATCTTAAAAGGCGACAGCACCTCCTACAGCCATAAAATACTGTTCTACGCCCAAACGGAATACTTACTCAGAAACAAAGACGTGGATCCCGAAAAATACGAAGAATGGATGAGGGTCACGCGGAACATACTTTCCCGCGCGGATATAACAAAAGAAGGCAAAAGGAACGACATCGTCAGAAGCCCTGAGAGCTTTTCGGGAGCAATGAACCTTATAAGCGAACTCGCGGCGGGCAGCGGCGATATATATAAATATTTATGCTCTGCAGCGGTCGTCTCGTCTTTTGCGCGAGAGCAGGTCAAAGAGGAGATTCTCAAGGCGAGGATAATAAATCAGACCCCGCTCAACAAAACCTTGATATTCAAAACCGAGGATAACGAGCTTTTGCGCGGAAAGATCGGTTTCGTGCTGGAATGCGCAGGATATAAGGACGATATTGACGAAATTGATTTTGATCTGCTCGCCGGTATCCAAAAAGTATTTGAAAAATATTTCAACAAGGACTTGGATAATAATTACAAAGAATTTGATATGCTGTGAAGATCCATACTCACAATAGAGGCGGACGGCATATATCAGTTTTATAATTATTGGCGGTCGTTCTGGTATGCGGGAGAAGCGGAAAAACGCAGGCTGTTTCCTCTGTTCAGAGAGATCGAATACTTTATCGAAAGAGACGAATTCAAAATATATTTCAAAAAACTGCTGCTTCTCTTGATGCATAAAAATTACGCCGATATCATTTCGGATTTCCAAAAGCCGGAAAATATGGAAAACTGGCAATACAGACTGATAAAAGAAAGCGATCTGCTAAGCGAGTGCAAATCCAAATATATCGCCATCCCGGAGGATCGCTCATGCTGCTACCTGCTTAAAAGCAAAAGACCTTCCGATCTTAAAGGCGGCAGAAAGATAACATAAAACCGAGATCTCTCGCAAGAATGGGTTTGCGGGGGATCCCGTTAAGGTTCATCCCAACCATATATTTTTGTTTTTTGTCGCCAAAGGCTGTAGATAATTTTAACCTCCGGTTTTCTCCTCCTGATAGTGTGTTTGTTTTTTATTCAGCACCAAATGACCTGATCCTATTCGAACCGTTCTTTCCAAACCGATTGTTTCGGTCGGCGTTTTTCCAATGTTGCTGAAAAAGCAAAACCCCCGAAAAAACAATAAATTCGGGGATTTTGTTTATTAATTACTTGGTGAACCCAGCTTACATATAGGCGAACTATTAACTGACGGCAATATTTTCGGCATAATATTTCATAAACGTTATTGACATTTTAATAATCTCTTGATATAATATATTATAGTTAATGATAATATTTTTGCAAATAAAATATCAAAGAGGGTTATTGCAATGGGTAAAACTTATATAGATTTTGTATGCGACATGATACGCGGCAAGGCTGTCGGAGTACCGATATATACTTCTTATATCGCCGGAAGACTTGCCTCCGCGTATGATCTTGAATTCAAAGAATCCGCCGCAGCAGCAGCTGTGGCGGTAAAGCGCGTTATGGACGGCAAGATGATCCCACAGCTCAGGCGATATCAAAAAGGTATATATTATATAACAGCTGATACTCCGTTTGGCGAAATCGGTATTGATAAAGAGCGCCTGATCGCGGATAAATATATTTTGCCCGACAAAGGATATGAAACCGGTCCGGCAGTTTTACATCAAATGGGCTTAACAACTCAAATGCCTAAAGAACGTCTGATAGCCACCAATATTGCAAAGCAATGCGCGCGAACGGATAAAAAGCTCGGTGTGACTATACGTCCGCCTAAAACTAAGGTCACGGCGTATAATAAAAGATACTTGCAAATCCTTGATGCGCTGGAGTTGATCTCAAAAGCCCCTGTTAATGCTGAGCGACCATATATAACTGTCGCCGATCATATCCGCAAGCATGGTTTGAAATACGACAATTTGCTGGCTCTTGCTGATCGATATTATACAAAAAACACTATTATGCAGCTTGCGCATGCCGCAAACGCGGGAGGAATTAAAATATGAATTTACATTTAGATAAAGCGGCGTTTCGAGTTCTTCTTAATGCTGTACACGAAAAAACAGGTTATCGAACCGATGTGTTGGAAAAAGACTATTATGTTGTTTTAATACTGCGCGAACTGTCGGAATTTCAAAAAGCCGGTCTGCCAGCTTATTTTAAAGGCGGTACCGCGCTATATAAGGCTTTAAAAACAACAAACAGATTTTCCGAGGATATTGATATTTCGGTTGATACAAAGAATTGCAGCAGATCACAAAATGATAAGCGCCTTGAAAAAGCAACTAAAAAATATACGTCTTTACCTAGAGATTCTTCGCAGGGAAAAACCAACAGATCGGAAGTAACGGCAGTTTACACATATGAACCGGTCACCGCTTATGACAGGAATGATATATTACAGCGTTTCGGGAAACTGAAAATTGAGGCAACCTCATTTACGATAAGCGAACCTGTCGAGAGTTTAACTGTATCTGCTATGATATATGATCTGGCAGAAGATGAGCAGAAACGAATACTCGAAAGCGAATATGATGTAACGCCGTTTTCGATACAGACAATTACTATCAATCGTATATTTATAGACAAGTTGTTTGCGGCGGAGGCATATGTGCGAAAGCCGGATATAAATAGCCGCGCCTTTGAAGCAGCGAAGCATATTTATGATTTAACGGTTATGGCAAATCAGCCCGATATCTTAAAACTGTTGACAGACGCCGATCAAATGGAATATTTGCTTGATATCAGAATGCGGGAAGAAATTGAACGATTAGATGGCATACCTAACATCACGCCGTCAGAATTTACGTTCTTTACAAATGCGGCCGATAACATGAATGTTCGCAATGCGTATATAATAATGCAAAATCAATATGTAATGCGCGAAAGTGACAAAATAAATTTTGAAAAGGCAATGAACACTTTAGAAGCAATTCACCAAAAATTGATCGCCAATCCCGCATGGCTGGGTTGCCAACAAATTAAATAAATTTATATACCACGGCAACATATTCCTAAAAGTGTTTATTAATAACTTGGTCTAAAGAGGTTGATAACATGGGCAAATCATATTATGAGAGGAATAAATATAAGGTCTGTTATCGCACTCTGAATATCTATTCGTTTTCCGCGATTGAAAGGGTAAGAAAAACCAACAAGACCGATGTGGGCAAATATTATTCCAATTATCCTTTTGAAACCTGTGCGCAAAGACATATCAATTTTGTCTTAAAAAGTAAAAAGATATTTGAGGACAAGCCCTATTACGCGGACTGCCAAAGCGCGGCTTCGCTCGCCTATATGTACAGTATCACAGATGCGCGTATATGGAATACATAAACGAACATGTTATTAATTATATCAGAAAAATGGTCAGAATTTACATAGATTGCGCCTTGGTCGTATACTACGAGTTTCGCAATATATGTAATCAAAATAATCTTAAAGAAATATATATCGATAACGAGGTGTGGAACGACAGACTTTGATTTTGTCTGCCAAATTTGACGGAAAAACTTTGAAAGAGAATGTTTTGTTGCTTAATAAGCCCCGCAAAGGAGGGCTTGCGGGGATTAAACGTTTTGAGTTTTAGTAAAGTTATAACGCGTTCAGCTCTTCCATCATAGCTTTGCGGCGGCGGTATTTCTCTCTCCATTCAGCCGCTATTTTTGGGACGCGCTCTTCTCCTTGCGGCAGTTCGCGCATTTCGCGCAAAACCGAAACGATTTTTTTATAAGTTTCTCGATCCGATGTGAAACGGGCCTCTTTTTGAA
>CANQKP010000102.1 GCA_947624495.1 uncultured Monoglobus sp.
CTCCGATGTGCTTGCAAAGCTCCGTCATGAAGCTCTGGCAAAATCTCATAACCTCTGCGTCAGACTTGCCCTTGGGGTCAAAGTCGCTGCCGCCCTTGCCGCCGCCGATAGGCAGACCTGTCAGAGAGTTCTTGAATATCTGCTCAAAGCCCAGGAACTTGATTATGCCCTGGTATACCGAGGGATGAAATCTCAGACCGCCCTTGTAAGGACCGATCGCGCTGTTGAACTGAACTCTGAAACCTCTGTTTACCTGAGTCTTTCCGTTGTCGTCAACCCAGGGAACTCTGAAATAGATAACTCTCTCAGGCTCAACAAGTCTCTCGATGAGTCCAACCTTTTCGTATTCGGGATGAGCTTCAACAACCGGCTCAAGAGACTCAAGAACCTCTTCCACCGCCTGCAGGAACTCAGGCTCATTAGCGTTTCTCTTCTGAACCTGCTCGAATACTGACTTTAAATAACTGTTAGAAATTGCCATTGTACAAAATCTCCTTTACTTATATATAAATTAATTTATTTTTTACCGCTTAAATACTCATCTATCGAGGCGGCGGCTGTTTTTCCCGCGCCCATTGCAAGAATAACGGTTGCCGCTCCGGTTACGACGTCGCCTCCCGCATACACACCCGTCTTGGTGGTGGCTCCGGTCTCCTCCTTTGCCACAATGCAGCCACGGCGGTTCGTCTCAAGATCGGGAGTCGTGTTCTTGATCAGCGGGTTAGGAGTCTGACCGATTGCGACCACAACAACATCAGCGTCAATATCGAACTCGCTGCCCTTGATCGGCACAGGTCTGCGCCTGCCGGATGCGTCCGGCTCGCCAAGCTCCATTTTGATGCAGGTTACGCTCTTTACCCAGCCCTCATCGTCGCCGTTGATCTTAACGGGGTTATTAAGAAGCTTAAACTCTATATCCTCTTCCTTTGCGTGGTGGATCTCCTCGGCTCTCGCCGGCATTTCCTCCTCGCTGCGTCTGTAAACTATGTAAACATTCTCAGCGCCCAGTCTTTTTGCGCTGCGCGCCGCGTCCATAGCAACATTGCCGCCGCCGACAACTACAACATTCCTTCCCACATACACCGGAGTGTCATATTCGGGGAACTTATATGCCTTCATCAGGTTTATCCTGGTCAGGAACTCGTTCGCGGAATAAACGCCGTTCAGCGACTCGCCTTCGATATTCATAAAGCCGGGCAGTCCCGCGCCGGTTCCGATGAACACAGCGTCAAAGCCTTCTTCGGTCAAAAGCTCGTCAACCGACAGAACCTTTCCAATAACCATATCGGTCATTATCTCAACGCCCAGATCGCGGAGCTTGTCAACCTCTTTCGCCACAATATCCTTCGGCAGACGAAACTCGGGAATACCGTAAACCAGAACTCCGCCCGGCGTGTGAAAGGCTTCGAAAACCGTCACCTTATAGCCCATCTTCGCCAAGTCGCCCGCACAGGTAAGCCCCGAAGGACCGGCTCCGACAACCGCGACTTTTTTACCGTTCGGTTCGGGCGCGTGAATATCCGACTCGCAGTTTTTCATATACCAATCCGCAACAAATCTCTCAAGGCGTCCGATAGCCACCGGCTCGCCTTTAATGCCTCTTACGCAGTGCTTTTCACACTGTGTTTCCTGCGGACATACTCTGCCGCATATCGCGGGAAGCGAGCTTGTCTCCTGGATTTTATTATATGCTTCCTCAAATTTGCCCTCTGCTACAAGCGCGATGAATTCAGGGATCTGAACCATTACCGGACAGCCCTGCATACAGGGTCTGTGCTTGCACGAAAGACACCTTTGCGCTTCTTCCTTCGCCATTTCCTCGGTATAGCCCAAGGTCACCTCTTTAAAATTCTTATTTCTGACGCTCGGCTCCTGTTCGGGCATAGCGACTTTCTTTAATGACATATTAGGCATTGCTCATTCCCTCCAATCTGCACTTGTGGTTTTCCATAGACTGCGCTTCCTGCTTTTTGAACATCCTTGAGCGGGATATAGCGCTGTCAAAGTCCACCAAGTGACCGTCAAAGTCCGGACCGTCAACGCAGGCAAACTTCGTCTCGCCGCCAACGGTAACGCGGCAGCCGCCGCACATACCTGTGCCGTCTATCATGATCGGGTTCATACTGACAATAGTCTTTATGCCGTATTTTTTTGTCAGGTCGCATACCGCCTTCATCATGACCAGCGGACCTATCGCGATAACCATATCATAACCTCTGCCCGACTCTATAAGCTCCTCAAGCTTTGCGGTTACAAAGCCTTTGTTGCCGTTTGAACCGTCGTCAGTCATGGTATACAGATCATCGCAGGCGGCTTTGCACAGATCCTCTATGATAATCAAATCCTTGCTGCGAAAGCCGTTGATCATATCGACCGCGACGCCCATTGAATGAAGCTTCTTCGCCTGAGGATACGCGATAGCGGTGCCGAGACCCCCGCCTATTACCGCGACCTTCTTCACCCCGTCAAATTTGGACGCGACTCCCAAAGGACCGACAAAGTCCTGAATAAAGTCGCCCTCGTTAAGCTCATTCAAACGACTGGTGCTTTGACCGACGATCTGAAATATCACCGTGACCGTTCCCTTTTCTCTGTCAAAATCCGCTATGGTAAAAGGAATTCTCTCGCCCTTGTCGTCAATTCTGAGTATAATGAACTGACCCGGTTCCGCTTTTCTGGCGATATACGGAGCCTCAACCTCGATCATTGAAACAGTGGGATTGAGCGTTTGTTTTTTTACAATTTTAAACAATTACCACACCTCCAAAATATTTGTGCGCGTATAATAAATACACTTTAAATATTATAACATAATACCGCATATGTTTCAACAAAAATATTATATATACGCGCCGGTTCCGGACACAAAAAAAGTGCAGCTAATAAAGCCACACCCCATTGTGCGTCATTGAACAATCAATATTGCAATCATTGTATTATACCAAACACTGTCGGACGGCGCCGTTGCAGCCCGACTTTATAAATTATATAATAGCGTATTTTGTTTGTCAATAAAAAGTTTAAAAATTAATTCAAATAGTTAAATTTCAAATAATATGTCGAAAATTCAAACAATATTTAACCATAAATTTACAAAGGAAAAACAGTATTTTAAAAAGCTCCAATGGGATAATAAATTATATAAATTCGGGGAGGAAAGCCAATGGTCAGAATATTTGAAAATATTATTATGGATTGTGAACGCGACACATTAAGCAATGACAAATCGCTTGAGTTTCCGCTTATCACCTGCGGTCTTTCTCAAAAATCCAGCGTGACCGCGTCCAGCATCGACGACGACGGATTTGTCTACTGTGTCCAGAGAGGGTTTTACACCCACAGCGGCAGGATCATTCTTCCGCAGGAGTTCAAAGTTTACTGGACCGGCGTACATGAAAACATATATCCTTACTTAGAATTTGTCACAGCACTGCTTCTGATAGATATGAAGCCGTCGGCGATCACCAAGCGGTTGGTTTTTGAATAATTTAAAGAGAGCGGCGCTGCGCGCCGCTCCCGAAAACCGATTTAATTCTTATTCGTCTTATCAATATAATCAGGCTCGATAACCTTGTACTTTGCGTTAATATGGTCCTCCACCGCGGTGTTCATGATCTCCTCCGGCGTGGGGGTTATACGCTTGTCGATCGGCGTATATTCAAGTCTCTTGACCGCGCTTTTATACGCCGGTCTGATTATCCTATTGCTGGTGGTTATCTCCTCGATCCTGTGCGCACACCAACCCACAATTCTCGCCATAGCGAATATTGGCGTAAACAGCTCCTGTGAAATTCCAAGCATCTGATACACAAAGCCTGAGTAGAAATCCACATTTGCGCAGATCGGTCGGTCAACGCCCTTGACATCCTTAAACACAATCGGCGCAAGCTCCTCAATCGAAGCATACAGCTCAAACTCTTTACTGTGACCGGTTTCTTTGGCAAGGTATGCGGCACGTTCCTTTAATATAACCGCTCTGGGATCCGAAATCGTGTACACGGCGTGACCGAGACCGTAAATCAAGCCCTTGCCGTCTCCGGCTTCCTTAAGCATTATCTTCTTTAAATAATTGTACACCTCGTCCTTATCGTCCCAGTTTTCGACGTTATTTTTAATCTCATTCATCTGAGACATCATCTTATCATTGGCGCCGCCGTGCTTGGGACCCTTAAGCGAGCCGACAGCGGCAGCGATTGTAGAATATGTATCGGTACCGGTTGAGGAAAGAACGTGAGCGGTGAAGGCGGAATTGTTGCCTCCTCCGTGTTCAGCCTGGAGCATAAGCGTCAGGTCAAGTATCTCCGCCTCAAGCGGCGTAAACTGATTATCCGGTCTTATCATATGAAGAAAGTTTTCCGCAGTGCTGTACTCAGGAACAGGATTATGCAGTATAAGACTCTGGTTGTCAAAGTAATGCCTTTTGCAGGCATAGGAATTCGCTATCAGAACCGGGAACCTCGCAATCAGCATAAGACTCTGGCGCAGCAAATTCGCAAGCGAAATATCATCCGGGTTATCATCATAGGAATAAAGCGCAAGCACGCTTCTCGCAAGCTTATTCATTATGTTCTTGCTGGGCGCCTTTAAAATCATATCCTCGGTAAACTCAGGCGGCAATACTCTGTAATGAGCAAGCGACTGTTTGAAATGATCAAGCAGGTCCCGTCCGGGCAAAAATCCGAACAAAAGCAGGAACGCGACTTCCTCAAATCCGTATCGTTTTTCCGCGCGGCAGTTTGCAACTATATCTTCTATATCAATTCCTCTGTACCTCAGCTTGCCCTCAACGGGAACCTTGCTGCCTTCATCGATAACATAACCGTGAACCTCACCAATCGAGGTAAGACCTGCAATAACGCCGGTGCCGTCGGAATTCCTGAGACCGCGCTTAACATTATATTTATCGTAATACTGTGAGGGGATAACGTTCCAGCGCGAATTCTGGCTCTTCATAAGCTCGATGAAATGTTCCATATAATCGCCGCTTATTTTTTTATTATTGCTCATGCTCTTGTTCCACCCTTCCTGAAAAATCAATTAAAATAATTATACACCACTAAAACAGCTTAAGTCAATAGAAAATTATAAAAAAACAAAAAATAGTTCTTGACACGCAAACATTATTGTGGTATACTAATGTAGTTGCAAATCGAGGTGTGGCTCAGTTTGGTAGAGTACTACGTTCGGGACGTAGGGGCCGCTGGTTCAAATCCAGTCACCTCGACCAAATACAGCAAAACCCACGTTTTTACGTGGGTTTTGTTTTGTCTGGCACGTTTTTAGACATGAGGCGCAATCGGGTCCTGATTGTATTTAAAACACTTTTTCAATCAGTCGTCATTAACAGACTCATCGCTGACCGGAAAATCAAAATAAGTATCCTTATACGGCTCGTTGTTTAGCGTAAAATGCCACCATTCCGTGTCAAGCGGATTAAATCCGTTTTCTGTCATTATGTTTCTTAATATGTTTCTGTTGTTTATTTGTTCAGGTGTCAGGTCGCCAATGTAATCAGGATGAGAGCGCTCACCGAAGTAATCAAAAACACCGCCCATATCCACATCTTTTCCCGTGCGCATATCAAAAAGCGTTAAATCAACTGTGCTGCCGCGGCTGTGTCCGGATTTTGCAGCGATATATCCTTGATCAAATAACACGGATTTATCGAGTTCGGGATAAAAATAATCCTTCATACGTGTATCATCAATATCCTCAGCCCACTTTATAAAATTATTCACAGCGGTCTGGGGTCGGTACGCGTCATAAATCTTCAACATATACCCAAGTTCCTCTGCGTCATGCGCCGCACCGCTAAGCGCATCAGCCGCTTCACGTGAAATAAGCGCGCACGGTTCTTCATAGCCATCAATTCTATCACCGACAAAGTTATATTCGGAATAGTATCTGATTTCAAGAATTACATTCGGCACAGTCTCGGAAAGAGAAACAAAACCGGATGCGTCATACTCGGAAACGTATGCCGTCGAATTCGGCTCCTGCGCCTCATTCGAAGCCGGCAAAGAGCATGACGACAACAATACTGCCGCAGCAGCCGCGGATATCAGTTTAATTGTTTTTCTGTTCATATTAACATAACATCTCCTAAATTTAATAGTTTTTTGTAATTTTATTATATCATAAAAATCTGTATTACACCATAATTTTTCATGTCAGAAAATACACAATTCGCGCTCTTGTACTTATGCTCCGAGACCGATTTGGTTATGCAATGATATGATTTTTAAAAATACAAGCTTTGCTTATATATAATCGTTAATTTTTGCCCAAAATACGATACAAAAATCATATTATACCTGCTTAATAATAAATTACAAAATGAGACGCATATAAAACTTCTTTTTTAATAAAAATGTTGATATTTTCCGAAACATATGATAAAATAATAAAATAAATAACATTAGGCGGAGGGACTGCTTTATGTCTATACTCGATAAATTCAGAGCCGGCGGCAAAAAAGCACTGAAAATAATTATTGTCGGAACCGGCAAAGTCGGCTCAACCCTTGCGGGAAAGCTGACCGATGAAGGCTGCAATGTAACTATAATTGACAAAAACCGCGAGGTTGTTGACAAACTTGCAGAGATGTACGATATTATGGGTGTTGTGGGCAACGGCTCAAGTTACGGCACTTTAATTGAAGCCGGAGTCGAGTCTGCCGACCTCATAATCGCCGTGACCGACAGTGACGAGCTTAATCTGCTTTGCTGCACGCTTGCCAGAAAGGTCGGAAACTGCACTGCGGTCGCCAGAGTTCGTGATCCCGATTACAGCGACGAACTCGGATATCTGCGTGACAAACTCGGTATTACAATAATTATTAATCCCGAACTTGAGGCTGCAAAGGAAATAAGCAGAATACTGCATTTTCCGCTTGCAATCTCGGTCAATTCATTTGCCAAGGGGTCTGCGGAGCTTATCAAGTTTAAAATTCCTCAGGGAAATATACTTGACGGCATGAGACTTATGAGCTTTCAGAAAAGCAATGATTTTAATGTGCTTGTCTGCATTGTTGAGCGCGGTGATATGGTTGCCATTCCCAACGGAAGCTTTGAGCTCAGAGCAGGGGACATTATTTCGTTCATTGCAACGCCGAGCGACGCGTTTGCATTTTTCAAGCGTATCAACATCGAGACCAGAGACGTAAATTCGGCTATGATAATAGGCGGAGGAAAGACTTCGTATTACTTAGCCCGTATTCTGGTGCGTGCCGGAATGGCTGTAAAAATTATTGAGGTCAACCCCGAACGCTGCGAGGAGCTTAGTATACTGCTTCCGGATGATGTTGTTATTGTCAACGGAAACGGAACCGATGAATCTTTATTGAGCCAGGAGGATCTGGCGCATACGGGAGCGCTTATACCGCTTACCGGAATTGATGAGGAAAACGTACTTCTCTCTCTGTACGGCATGAAGGTTGCGCCCGGAATTAAGGCGATAACCAAGGTTAACCATATCAATTTTTCAA
>CANQKP010000103.1 GCA_947624495.1 uncultured Monoglobus sp.
GTAGTGTTTTCACCCCCTCTGTCACCGAAGGTGACTGAGGGGGTGAAAACACTACCCCTTCCACCACTTCGTGGTCCCCCTCCCCCTCCGTAAACGGAAGGGGAGGCAAACAGGCGGATAATATCCGCCCCTACAGCTCGATGTATGATATTTCACACCGTCCGTAGGGGACAGTTTTTTACAATTCGGTTACAATTATTCAACAAGTTAATTCCTTCTGTTTACTATGGCGCATAATAATAGTATAATAAGGTTACATAATCGGACCCGCCGTTACGGTCCGATTTTTAAGTGTTGATTGATTGGAGGTAGGCTTGTGTCCGGTTCTGCTGACAATTCAAATATCAGATTGCAAAAACGCCGCAAAAGGGAAATAAAAAAAGGTGTGTTTCTGATACCGAAGATGATAATCGTCTTTTCTCTGGTGTTCCTTATCGTGAGCATAGTTTTTCGGTCCGGAACAACCGTTAATACATATACGGCTGTCAGCGGAAGTATAGAGGAATATGTGTTGGCTGACGGGTATGTTTTTCGCAGTCAGACTCTTGTAACATCGCCGAAGGACGGCTACTTTGAATGTGTTGCCGCCGAGGGCGAGAGGGTGACCGAAGGCGCCACGCTCGCAGCGGTATTTGAAAACCGTGTTGACCCCGCTCTTACCGAGGAGATCGCGGATATAAACAGAAAGATAAACAGTCTTGAAAACGACATGGTGTCGTCCGACGTATATTCGGGCAGCGCGGCAAAAATCGAGCTCAGCATTGCCGAGGCGGCGCGGGACCTCACGAAAAAGAAAGGCAGGCACAGCTTTTCCGATATTTCGGACGGAAAGGAGCTTATTGACGATTATATCGCCGCGAAGCAGGCGTCGTCCGAGGAGGGTAAGAGCAGCGAGGAACGTCTGGAAGAGCTTAAGGCGCGGCTGCGGCAGATCGAATCGTCCGGCGAATATAAGGGCGAATACATATATTCTCCGGCAGCCGGCGTGTTTTCGTCAAGAATTGACGGCTACGAGGAGGCTCTCGACATTTCCATGCTCGACAGCGCGACGCCGGGCTACCTTGACGGGCTTAAGAGCGACAAGGTCTCATCCGGGGAGACGGTGGCTGCGGGCGAGGCTGCCTGTAAGGTGATAAACAACTACGAATGGTACTTTGTGGGAAACGTGTCCGAAAAAGAGGCTGACAACTTTGATGTGGGACAGGTAGTAAGAATTAAGTTCTACGATTTGTCCGACAGCGTGGTTGAAGCCACGGTCACGGCAAAATCCAGACCGGAGGGCGGCAATGTGGCGGTCACGGTCTACTCCACAAAATATATCAATGGGATCTACACGACAAGCAAGGCGTCTGCGGAGCTTATGACCGAGGGCGCTGTCGGAATTAAGGTGCCGTCTCAGGCGCTCAGGGTCATAGACGGTCAGCAGGGCGTATATGTCGTGAGACTGGGCGTGGCGCGGTTCGTTCCGGTCAATTTGCTGTACAACAACAAGAAATGGGCGGTTATCGAGCCGGATACGGATACTGAAGAGGATTATGACGAAAAGCTTGAAATTTATGACGAGGTCATAATAAACTCGCGCGGCATAGAAAACGGCAAGGTTGTAAGACAATAGCGTGTACAGGAGGCGGATATTATGCCCGATATAAAACAAAACTATCTTTCGGTGCTTGAAAGCGTCCGCAAGACGGCGGCGGAGTGCGGCAGAGATCCCGACGATGTGCGCCTTATCGCGGTCTCAAAGACAAAGCCTGTCGAGTATGTCCGCGAGGCGGCGGCAGCCGGAGCTGTGGATTTCGGCGAGAACCGACCTCAGGAGCTTGCCGCAAAATCAGCCGAGCTGCCGGAGCTTAGGTGGCACCAGATAGGTCAGCTGCAAAAGAACAAGGTTCGGCATATCGTTGGTCATTGCGCTCTTATACACTCGGTCGAAAGCCGCGGTCTCGCTCTTGAGATAGACAAGCGCGCAAAAAATGCCGGTGTGGTGCAGGACGTTTTAATCCAGGTGAACATCACCGGCGAGGAGACCAAGTCCGGAGTAAGTCCGGATGAGCTTGACGGCTTGCTGGATTATATAAAACAGCTTGAGAACGTCAACCCTATCGGTCTTATGACTATCTCGATCGCGGGAAGCACTCCGGATGAAAACAGAGCGGTGTTTGCGCGGCTCAGGGATATGGCGCAGGAGCGCGGTCTTAAGGAGCTTTCAATGGGAATGACGCACGACTACGCCGAGGCGATAGAGTGCGGCGCCACAATGGTGCGCATCGGCACGGCTATATTCGGAGCCAGAGATTATTCTCACAAAATAAACGGATAATTATAAACCTTAATATATACTAAAAATACTGATGATCAGGAGGAATAAAAATGGGGAATTTCATGGACAAGTTATACAATATGATGGGCGTTGAAGTTGGGGACGTTTACGAGGAAGAGGAATATTACGATGATTACCCGCGTGACGACTACGCCGACGCTCCGGCGGAGAACTATATGCCCAGCCGCAGACGCAGCGCCCGCAATTCGGGAGTAAGCCGCGTTGAGGACACCCGCCAGGTGAAAATGGTGATAATGCAGCCCGGCAGCTTTGAGGAGTCGAGGGACATCGCCAACCACCTTAAGGAAAGAAAGCCTATTGTGGTAAATCTTGAGTATGTTGACAAAAACGTTTCAAGACGGATCGTCGACTTTCTCAGCGGTTCGGTCTACGCGCTTGACGGCGATATCAGAAAGGTCGCGAACCAGATATTCCTTATCACGCCCTGCAATGTCGGCGTTGAGGAGGACTCTCAGGATCGTGGATACGATATGAGATAAAGGCGTGCCGTGCAGGACGATAAACTGTTAATAAAAAAGGCGCTTGACGCCTTGAGCATAGCCGAGCGGCAGCACACTGTTAAATCTTTGGGATTTTTGGATCCGAGAGAGGCGGCTGTGCTTCAAAAGGAAATCCGTGGCAGCGTGCCTGCCGGAATGGAATACCGCTTTTTCGGCGGTTACGAGGATGCGGAGCGGACAATGCTGGTTTGCTTCCCCGAATACTTTGAGCCGGACTATGACGAGATAATCGCCGCGCTTGAGATCACGGGCAGGGATATTTCAAAACTCAGCCACCGTGACTACCTCGGCAGCCTTATGGGGCTTGGCATAAAGCGCGAGAATATCGGCGACATTGTGCCGCTCAGTGAAAAATACGGAAAATGCTACATTTTCATAAAGCCCGCCATGCTGAATTACGTTGGTGAGAACCTGACGAAGATCAGCAGGTGCGGCGTGCGCTCCGACAGGCGAAATTTGTCGGAAGTTATCATTCCGCAAAGAGCAACGGAGCCGATTGTCGCTACAGTTTCCGGTCTAAGACTGGATTGCGTGCTGTCTGCCGCGCTTAACCTCTCTCGCGGCAAGACAGCCGAACTGATCAAAAGCGAGCGTGTCCGCGTTAATTTCATGGACGCGGCGTCGGTGTCGCAAAGCGTGAAGGAGGGCGACCTCATTTCGGTCCGCGGGTTCGGAAGATTTAAGCTTGCCGAGGTGCGGGGCGTTACCCGCAAGGGCAGACTCAGTGTAATAATTGATAGGTATGTTTAGTATATTATGATAAAAACGCAAGGGGGATTAAAGTGATTACACCTGCCGATATAGAAAACAAGGAATTTAAGAAGGAGATGCGCGGCTACAGCATATCCGAGGTCAACAACTTCATGAAGGAGATTGCCTTAAGCTACGAGAAGATATATCAGGAAAACCTTTCGGCAATGGACAGAATAAGTATGCTCAGCGACGCTGTTAAGCAGTATAAGTCAATGGAGGGTACCCTGAGAAACGCGCTGTCGGTGGCAAAGGGCGCCGGTGACGACATCAAGACCAATGCCCGGAGTCAGGCTCAGGTCATAATCAAGGACGCCGAAACCAAAGCCGCCGAGATGATCAACGCGGCGGCAAAGGAAGTCGCGGGCATCAATTACAGATACGAGGAGATGAAGTGCAGCGTCGAGGCGTTTAAGGCAAAGACGGTGTCGCTGCTCAATTCTCAGCTTGAAATTCTAAAGGACTACTCCGAAGTCAACCGCAAGGCGGACTCTGAGATACGCTCAAGCGCCGAGGCGGTCGAGATCATCAAAAGCGAGATAAACGATATTCCCGATATGCCCGAAGACGCCGAGATCAGCGCCAATGAGCGGGTCGTAGCTGCGCTTGAAAAGGTGACTCAGGAGCTGCCCAAGATCAGACTCAATGAAAACGGCGAATATGTGACCGAGGATTAACGAGGTGCAAAAGTGTTATATGTAATAATCGGAATAGCGGTGCTGGCGCTGGATATGATAACCAAGAAAGCGGCTGTCACCGCTCTTTTTGGAACGTCGGGAATACCGCTTATAAAGAATGTGTTCCACCTGACTTATGTGGAAAACACAGGCATTGCGTTCGGGCTGCTGGAAAACCGCAGGGCAGTCTTTATAGCCTTGACGTTTGTGATTTTGGCGGCTTTGGCGGTATATCTCATAAAGACCGACCGCCGCGACGTGTGGCTTAAGCTGGGTTCGGCGCTGATATTTTCAGGCTCGGCGGGGAACCTGCTTGAAAGAATAAGCAAGGGCTACGTGGTGGATTTTTTGGACTTCCGCCTGATCAACTTTCCGGTGTTCAACGTGGCTGATATAGCGGTGTGTGTCGGAGCCGCGGCTCTTATTATCCACTTCCTGCTGGACAGCCCCGAAAAGAGCTGAATTTATGGAAACCAAAAGCTTTAAGACAGACGAAAACATGAGCGGCAGGCTGGACAAGCTGCTGAGCGGGATAATGCCCGATCTCAGCCGGTCGCACCTTAAGAGGCTGATCGAGGACGGCGCGGTAAAAGTCAACGGAGCCGCCGCCAAGCCCAACAAAAAACTGAAGCCGGGCGATGTTATCGACCTGACCCTGCCCGAACCAAAGGCGACGGAGATCGAGCCTGAGGATATTCCTCTTGACATAGTGTACGAGGACGGCTCGATGCTGGTTGTAAACAAGCCTCAGGGCATGGTTGTACATCCCGCGCCGGGGAACTATTCCGGCACTCTTGTGAATGCGCTGATGTATCACTGCGGCGACAGCCTGTCCGGCATAAACGGCGAGAAGCGACCGGGCATACTGCACAGGATCGACAAGGATACCAGCGGGCTGCTGCTGGTTGCCAAAAACGACAATGCACATCTTAAGCTGTCGGAGCAGATCAAGGCGCACAGCCTGACCAGAGCGTACAAAGCCCTCGTTCACGGCAACATAAGGCAGGACAGCGGCAGGATCGACGCGCCGATAGGCAGACATCCGGTCGACCGCAAAAGGATGACAATAACGTCAAAAAACTCACGCGAGGCGGTGACCAACTATCGGGTCCTGGAAAGGTTCGGTAGCTATACTTTCGCCGAGTGCGTGCTTGAGACAGGGCGTACCCACCAGATAAGGGTGCATATGTCAAAAAACGGTCACCCTATCGTGGGCGACAAGACTTACGGCGTCAAAAAAGAGGAGTTTAGCTTAAACGGACAGCTTCTCCACGCATATAAGGTCGGCTTTATTCATCCCGACACCGGAGAATATATGGAGTTCACATCTCCGCTCCCGGACTACTTTGAAAAAATTTTAAATATTTTAAGAAACAGAAAATAGAAAAGCTCACTCATAAATATGCACCCCAAAAGTGTCTGACTTTCGGGGTGCATATCATCTGAGCGAGCTTTTTTGATTGCTCAATATTTTATGATACCGGATCACTGTCCACATAACAGCTGTCGGGGCATAAATCGATTTTATTACTCCATACCGCATCACTGTCAATGTTTGGGTCAATGTCCCACGAAACACGGTGTGCGGAATCAAGATATACCCGCCTGAAATCATCGTATTTTTTTATCTTTTCAAAAACAGTGCCGTCATTCAAAAAAGGTTTACAGTCTAAAATACGCTTTTCTCCGTTATCAAATTCAAGAGTAAGCGTAAAGTCTTTATTCGGCATGACAGATTTGATCATTTTTCTGCCTGAAGCAAAATATTCAGCCATTGTTCTTTCAAATCCTTTAGAGATATAGTAATTAACATCTCTTTTCATATATAATCAACCTTTCCGTTTTTATCTCAAAGGATCTATTGAAAAAAGCTCCTGGTATAAATTAATTATAACATATTGTTATATATTTATCAAGGGCAAATCTGTAATATTTCCACCAAAAACAATGATGCGCCGTCCCCAACGGACGGTGTGAAACATTATTTATCAAGCTTGTAGGGGCGGATATTATCCGCCCGCACCCTGCGATTTGGCAACAAACGGGCGGCAGATTGCCGCCCCTACGATGAGTGCTATCAAAACCGTGGGGCGATATCAGGGCAGCCGTCACCAACGAACGCGGGGACAACCATACGTTCACGCACCGTTTCACACCGCGTAGTTACTAGTCGCTAATCACTAATTCCTACGTTGTAACCTATTTGTTACTTGAAATATTTGTCATATTATGGTATTATAATCGTGGCAGCATAGTTGCAAGTACGAAATATTTCGTGCGGAGAAACACTTCTGCGTAAATAAAATATGCCGAAGTAAAAGGCAGAGATAGAAACGTAAGGACGGCTGGTCGCTTCATTCCTTTCTAAACACTTAACATCGTGTTTAAGACATAAAGAAAGGGGTGATGTATATGATGAAAAAATATTTTTTCAGAATTTTAATTGCATTGCTCGTGATTATCGTATTATTTGCGATTTTTGCAATAACGGTGCAATAAAAAACGACAACCGCCCATGTTAACCGAATCGGGGCAGTTGTCATCAATTAGCCTTGAAGCGGCTGACCGTTTTTACGCTCTGCCGTTTCTCTTTCTATGATTATTATATATTAATATTCTGCTTTTGTCAAGTTTAAATAAATATTTATTTGATTATCTTATTTTTTCACCAAAAACTGTTTTGTTTTGAATGATGCGCCGTCCCCTGTTCCGCCATACCAAGCCGCGGCGGCAATGTCGCAAAAGCTTTTGCTCCCCCAAGGTGGAGGCTTTTGTTTTTCCTACGAACGCTGTAAAACATCATATATCAAACTTGTAGGGGCGGATATTATCCGCCCGCACCCTGCGATTTGGCAACAAACGGGCGGCAGATTGCCGCCCCTACGATGAGTGCTATCAAAACCGTGGGGCGATATCAGGGCAGCCGTCACCAACAAGCGCGGGGACAGAGCAACGTTCACGCGCTGTTTCACACCGCGTAGTTGCTAGTCGCTAATTACTAGTCCCTACGTTGGCACTCACAGGCATTTGTATTTAAGTATAATCAAATTGTACCGTTTAAGCGGTGCTAAAAATCTTTGAAAGGAGCATGATTATGCTTGGATTTGGAAACAGAAAACAGAGACCGGACGATCAGGGCTATAACTCGGACTACCGCGGCTTTGCCCCTCAGC
>CANQKP010000104.1 GCA_947624495.1 uncultured Monoglobus sp.
CCGGCGAGGGCGCCGTGTAATACTCTGCACTGCCACTCGTATGAACTTCGGCTTCCTTTTCAACCGCGATCTTGCCGCCGCAGGTCGGACAGAAGTTAGCATCCTCGTTTACGCTGCTTCCGCATGACGGACACTTTACCATCGCTCTGTAATTGTCAAGCTGGTCGTCATACTCCTTGAGCTGCTCGTTAAGCTTTTCGATTTGAGCACATTTTTCCTTTACGATCTCGTCAAGAGGAGTGTTGTTCTTGTAGCTGTCATAAACCGCCTGACCTATCTCAAGCTTAAGGTCCTTGATAGAGTTGTTCACATCATACATCGCGTACTTTATCTTGGAGAATTCCACAACCTCTCCCGATTTTTTTACCACTGTCTGCGCAGCGGAGCCAACCACATTTTTAACATTCTCTAAAAAATCCATAATTACATCTCCTTATATGATTTTGTTATTTACACATTAAATCTGAACAGAACTATATCTCCGTCCTTCATGACATACTCCTTGCCCTCGGAACGCACAAGACCTTTCTCCTTGGCGGCAGCCATAGAGCCGCAGGTCATAAGGTCGTCAAAGTGGACCACCTCGGCGCGGATAAAACCGCGCTCAAAATCCGTGTGTATTTTTCCGGCTGCCTGAGGCGCCTTTGTTCCCTTGGTGATCGTCCAGGCTCTGACCTCCGGCTTTCCGGCGGTCAGAAAACTGATGAGACCGAGCAACGCGTAGCTTGCCTTGATAAGCTTGTCAAGACCCGACTCGGAAGCGCCAAGCTCGTCCAGGAACATCTGCTTCTCGTCCTTTTCAAGACCGGCTATCTCCTCCTCTATCTTGGCTGAGATCACCATGACCTCCGCCTTGTCAGACGCAGCATACTCCTTTATCTGCTTAACAAATTCATTGTTATCCTCATCGGCATAATCGTCCTCCGCAACGTTCGCGGCATAGATGACCGGCTTAAGTGTAAGCAGCGAGACCTCGTTCAGCATTTCAAGCTCGTCCTCGGTCATATCCATTGAGCGCGCCGTTTTGCCGCTCTCAAGATGCTCCTTGAGCCGCTCATAAAACTTTTGATGAGCCAGATACTTCTTTTCGCCGCCGCGAATTGATTTCATTATTTTGTCGATCCTTCTATCAAGTATTTCCAGATCCGACATGATTAATTCATAATTAATGGTCTCTATATCCCTGACCGGGTCCACGCTGCCGTCCACATGGACAATATTGCTGTCCTCGAACGCGCGCACAACATGAACTATCGCGTCAACCTCACGGATATTTGACAAAAACTTGTTGCCGAGACCCTCGCCGCGGCTTGCTCCCTTTACGAGACCCGCAATATCCACAAACTCGATCACCGCATACGTGGTCTTATCGGGGTCATACATCTCCTTAAGCGCGTCTATGCGTTTATCCGGCACAAGCACCGTGCCGACATTCGGCTCGATGGTGCAGAACGGATAGTTGGCAGACTCGGCGCCCGCCTGGGTTATCGCGTTAAAAAGTGTGCTTTTACCCACATTGGGCAAGCCGACAATTCCTAATTTCATCTAATATTTCCTCTCCTCGTGCTTAATATTAATTCAGCTTCTGTTCGAACAAGTCGGCAAGCTCCTGCGCCCGCTTTCTTATAAGCTCCTCATCCTTGCCCTCGATCATGACGCGGACAAGCGGCTCGGTCCCCGACGGACGGATAAGCACCCTTCCGCTGCCGCTGAACTCTTTTTCAAGCTCCTCAATAGCGGCTTTGATCTCAGGGAACTTCATATAATTCTCCTCGTTTTTAAGCTCGTTCTTTACCGAGGCATTTATCAGGACCTGAGGATATATCTGCATGACCGACGCCAGCTCGGACGCCTTTTTGCCGCTGCGCTTTACAACATCGGCAAGCTGTATTCCGGTCACAAGACCGTCGCCGGTGGTGTTATAGTCAAGCAGAATAACGTGTCCGGACTGCTCACCGCCTATCTTATGGTTATGAGCAAGCATTTCCTCAAGCACATATCGGTCCCCAACCTTGGTGCGCTTAATGTCAACGCCGTACTCTCTGCCCATAACAAAAAATCCCAAATTGCTCATAACCGTTGCGACGATTGTGTTATCCGGCAGTCTGCCGCTGTTTTTCATATCAAGACCGATTATGGTCATTTTCTTGTCGCCGTCTATTATTTCGCCGTTTTCGTCCACCGCCAGGACTCTGTCCGCATCGCCGTCAAAGGCGAGTCCCAGATCCGCGCCGCTGCTTTTCACAAATTCCATAAGCCCCTCAAGATGAGTAGAGCCGCAGTTTGCGTTTATATTGACGCCGTCCGGCTTATTGTTTATAACCAGGACTTCGGCGCCAAGTCCCTTGAGCGCCTTTTCAGCCGTCACGCTTGACGCGCCGTTTGCGCAGTCGATTGCGATTTTCATTCCCGAAAGGTCGCCGCCGCAGGTTCCCTTGGCAAACTCGATGTACTTATCCACAAGCGAATTGTCGTACGTAATATGTCCGATTTTGTCACCTGTCGGAAGCTCGATCTCTTCCGCGCCGTCAAGGATTATGCTCTCTATCCTCTCCTCGGTCGCGTCGCTGAGCTTGTAGCCCGTGCCGCTGAAATACTTTATTCCGTTATGCTCAAACGGATTATGGGACGCTGAAATCATTACTCCGGCGTCAAATCCCTCGCTTCTCACAAGATGCGCTATGGCAGGCGTGGGGATAACGCCAGCTATAACCGCTTCGGCTCCGACGCTGCAAATTCCGGCAACCAGCGCGCTCTCCAGCAGCCCGCCTGATATTCTGGTGTCTCTTCCCACAAGAATTCTGGGTCTTTTGTCCCCCGCGCCGGTCAAAACATACGCACCCGCCTTGCCTATATCATACGCCAGCTCTGGCGTGAGTTCCTTATTTGCCACGCCTCTGACTCCGTCTGTTCCAAATAATCTACCCATAGTCACAAATCCCTCCGCTTACTCGCTTACACGCAAAGCGTGTAAGTCTCGCACGCTCCGTGTTTGTTCCTTTTTCCCAAAAAGCCTTTCAGGCTTTCCGGGAGCCCTGCGCCCTTCGGCGCCATAAATCCCTCCGCTTACTCGCTTACACGCGAAGCGTGTAAGTCTCGCACGCTCCGTGTTTGTTCCTTCTTTCCCAAAAAGCCTTTCAGGCTTTCCGGGAGCCCTGCGCCTTTCGGCGCCATAAATCCCTCCGCTCACTTGAATAGCTACTGTTATTATACGCCAATATATTCGTTTTGTCAAATAATAAATTGGATATTTATTACATAAGAGACAAAACCGCCTTAATACCGTCCAAAGCCGCGCTGACTATTCCACCTGCGTAGCCCGCGCCTTCGCCAAGCGGATATAAGCCCTCAATTCCGACCGCCTGATAATCATCGCCCCGAACAATGCGTACCGGAGCAGATGTTCTTGACTCGACGCCGGTCATTACCGCGTCGCCGTAAGCGTAGCCGGGTATCTTGTGTTCAAAGTCCTCAAGCCCCTCACGCAGCGTTTTTGTCACAAATCCCGGCAGGCACTTGCTTAAGTCCGCAGGTATGATCTTTCCCGTATAGCTCGGTTTGACGCCGCCGAGGTCTCCGCTAAACTCGCCCGCGGCAAATTCCCGCGAAAGCTGGACCGGCGCAGCGTAGTTCCCGCCGCCCAGCTCAAACGCCAGTCTTTCATATTTGCGCTGAAACTCTATACCCGCCAGCGGTCCTTCGCCTCCGAAGTCATCCGGACACACATTCACGACCAAAGCGCTGTTGGCGTTCACGTTGTCTCGGCTGTGATCACTCATTCCGTTTACCACAAGACCGCCCGGCTCTGACGACGCGCAAACCACAAAGCCGCCCGGACACATACAGAACGAATAGCAGCTGCGCTCCTTTCCGTTATATACCAGCTTATAGTCGGCAGGAGGCAGACTTTCCCACAAATCGCCGTACTGCGCCCTGCCGATAAATTCTTGTTTATGCTCTATTCTGAGTCCCACAGCAAACGGCTTGGGATCCAAAACAACACCGGCACGCTTGAGCATATCGTACGTATCGCGGCTGCTGTGACCTATTCCCAAAAACAACATATCGCACGGCATAACCTCAGAATTGTCAAGCTCTATCTCGGTCAGCCTTCCGTCCGAAACACGAATATCGGTCAGCTTTGTATTAAACCTGACATCACAGCCCATACGAATAAGCTCGCGGCGCATATTGACCAGAACCGTCCGCAGTTTGTCGGTACCTATATGAGGCTTGCCGCGGTACAAAATATCTTCCGGCGCCCCGAATTCCACAAATGTTTCGAGAATAAATCTCTGGCGCTTGTCACGGTTCCCGGTGTTAAGCTTTCCGTCCGAAAAAGTACCGGCTCCGCCCTCCCCGAACTGAACATTGGACTCAGGGTCAAGCTCTCCGGTTTTCCAGAACCGCTTCACGGCTTCGGAGCGCTCCTCTACAGCAGCGCCGCGCTCTATTATGAGCGGAGGTCTGCCGCCCAGAGCCAGCATATACGCCGTGAACAGTCCGCACGGTCCCATGCCCGCAACGACCGGTCTGCGCTTTCCGCACCGAACAGGTTTTATTTCTATTTCACCGCCGGAAAGCTGCGATATATTCTTCCTGCCCGATATATCCGCCCCTTCCGCGACATCCGCGGCAACAGAATACACATAATGCACTCCGCCTCGTCTGCGCGCGTCTATCGATTGACGGTAAATCTTAAAATTTTCGGCATATAGCAAGCTTTGCCGCGCAACATCCTGCGCGGCAAGCAACACATCTTCAATTTTATGATTTACCGACATTTTGATATTGTTAATTAGTATTCGCACTTACCCTAACCTCCGTGACATTATCCACAGTTTTAACCCACGACGGCAGATCCAGTCCCACATTTATTTCGGTTTCCTTATCAAAATCAGCAAGCGTGATAGATTTTGTAGCAATGCCCGTCAGACTTCCGATTTGAGTATTATCGCCATAGACGTCTACGGTACTTGGGTTGATATTAAGCGATACTCCCGCCATAGTCCCGTCGGTGTTCGGAATTATCGGCACAGACTTGGTCTTGTACAGCGGACATTCGGCAGTGATTTCCGGATTGCTGTTCCATATCCAGCGGTTTTCACGTTCCGCAAGCTCCTGACCGGAGCTGTCATAAAGCTTAACTCCGCACTCCTGCGACAGTCTTCCGCTGCTGTATGCCTGATAATTGGTGTTAATAAGATCGATGTTCACCCCTGCATACGCGACCCTGTCGATATTCGACTGAGCGCCGAAAATTCTTATATTATCCTGAGACAGAGTAAAGTCTCCGTGTTCGTAACCGCTGAGGACCTCGCCCACGCTGGTATAGTTTACGTCAACATCCTTATACTTTGTAGTCTCGAAATAAACGTCCACCGTTGACGGCGTGAAGCTTATCACATCGCCGTAATCCGTGTCCACTTTTAAATTCACAGTAATTGTTCCGCTCTCCGTCAGTCTTGAAGCGCTGATCTCCGAAAAGTCAAGCGCCGCGCTGATGTTTCCTACATCAAAGCTCGATATAACGCGGCGGCTGCCTTCGATTTTTACCGACGCGCCCGAAACCGAGAGCCTTTCTATGCAGTAGCCGTTATCGCTGAATATGTTTTCGTTCATCGTTGTAATCGGCACGTCGCGGAAAGTGCGCTCCGCCGGCGTGTCGTTTATAACAATAATATACGTCCATAAAAATATCGCGGCAATAAGCGATATTATTTTAAGGAGAGTGTTGCTGTAGAAAATTTTATTCAACCTCATCTCTCCTTTCTGTCAAGTATGCTGCGGATCTTGCCGCGTTTCTTGTCATGCGGGTCCACGCGAAGCATCTCGGTAAGCCTCGTCTTGACAGACTCCTCGTTAAGACCGCGGTAAAGCACGCCCTTATGGGCAATGGATATTATACCGGTCTCCTCCGAGACGATAACAACAGCCACATCCGACTCCTCGGATATGCCGAGACCGGCTCTGTGCCGCGTTCCCAGATCACTGGTTATGTTCGGGTTATTGGAAAGCGGCAGCACGCACGCTGCCAACGCGATCCTGTTGTCGCGGATAATGACTGCGCCGTCATGCAGAGGCGTGTTCGGCACAAAAATATTCTTAAGCAGCGCGGAAGTCACGGATGAGTCTATATTAATCCCTCCGCTTATCAGCGAGGTCACATCCGCGTCCTGCTCTATAACAATCAAAGCGCCGGTCCTTGTGCGCGACATATCGTATGCCGCTTCAGCGACCTCGCCTATGACCTCAATCGTTTTCTGCACGCTGCCGCCGTCACTGGAAAACCAGGTGCTTATTCGTGTCTTTCCGATTTGATCGAGTACCCGCCTAAGCTCCGGCTGGAATATTACCACAAGAGCTATTACGCTGATTTGGGCGCAATTTCTCAAAATATATGACGTGACGTGCAGATTGAGAAGATACACCACCTGCACTGCTATGATTATCATAATAACGCCCTTAAGCAGGCGTACCGTGTGGCTGTCGCGGATGAACTTCAGCACGAAGTAGACCATCACAGCCACCAGCAATATATCAATAACATCGGCAATTCTGAGCAATGAAATCTGATCAGCAGCCGAGCTTATGAAGTTTTCAATCAAAGAATCACCTCGAAAAATTAGTATGCCTTGCCCCAATAAACCATATGTTTTGCCGGCTTGCCGCAGCACACGCAGGTATCGCTTATCCTTTCCTGTTCAAAGGGTATGCAGCGCGATGTAGCGGTAGTGTCGTCCTTTATCTTAAGCTCGCACTCCTCGTCGCCGCACCACATCGCTTTGACAAAGCCGCCCTTCTCGTCGATTATTTTCTTGAACTCCTCATAGTCCGCAGCGGACGAGGTTTTGCTCTCTCTGTTCTCAAGCGCAGCGTCATACATCTGCTTCTGGATCTTATCAAATATCTTCTCAAGCTCTTCTTCGATATTGTCAAGCGATACGAATGTCTTTTCGCGGTCAACGCGGCTTACGACAACCGCCTGATTTTTTTCTATGTCCTTGGGTCCAAGCTCAATGCGAACCGGAACTCCGCGCATTTCGTACTCGCTGAACTTCCAGCCTGGCGACTTGTCACTGTCATCAAGGCTCACTCTGAACTTTTTCTTAAGCCTCTCCTCAAGAGCTTTCGCCGCCTCAGTAACGCCCTCCTTATGCATGGCTATCGGTATGATCACAGCCTGAACGGGAGCGATCTTCGGGGGCAGTTTAAGTCCCGCATCATCACCGTGGACCATGATTATAGCGCCGATTATTCGGGTCGACATACCCCACGAGGTCTGGTGTACATACTGCTGCTTGTTATATCAAATGCAAGGGAGGGGAATTTTTCCTCAAGTACGGAGGCAATAATATTTACT
>CANQKP010000105.1 GCA_947624495.1 uncultured Monoglobus sp.
GCGGTTGCAAACAACTGAAAATAATAGTCATAATCGGGATAAAGCTCAAAATGATAATTGAGCAAATCATTTCCGTTTGCACTGTTTCGCGAAAGCTCCTCTTTTCTTTCTATTACATTGCACCCGCTCTTTTCAGCGTACCTTGCTATTTCATCACTGTTAGTGTCAATATATATATCATCAAACACATCTGCTTCAATAACATGTTCAATTATGTATTCATATAATTTTTTACCATTTAAAATTTTAAAATTTTTACCCTTTACCCGCTCCGAATTTGACTTTATTGGTATAAAACATGCTGTTTTCATATTATCTTCTCCTTAGAATAATGTATCAAGATCAACTCTTTCAAATACTTCAAGCCTTCCGCCGCGCGTAGCGTTATATATTTTTATGCCATGCTCGTCCGCATATTTTTTTGCGGCTTTATAT
This sequence comes from uncultured Monoglobus sp., assembly GCA_947624495.1. Taxonomy (GTDB): domain Bacteria; phylum Bacillota; class Clostridia; order Monoglobales; family Monoglobaceae; genus Monoglobus. Next base: position 436 of record CANQKP010000105.1, read on the forward strand.
GCTAAGATTGTCACATCCAATCTGGGTAAAATATTAAAGCCGGCTTTTTTAGTAAAATGATCCTGTACACTGTCTTGCCTGACAAGATTTCCGTTTTCATCAATATAGACAGAATAATTGTGATCGACACCAAGCAAAATTATTTCTTTAAATCCCATATATACTGCAAGCTGCATACAGGTATATGTCACTGTATTTCCCGCATAAACACATTTCTCGGCATTATCGGAAAATTTTGGAGGTTCCGGATAATGTTCTTCACTGATAATCTTATAATAAATTGCATTGTCAATTGATGGGCAGACCGCATGATCCGACAAACCTACAAATTTATGCGAAGATATTTCTTTATTTATTCCACTTTTTGATCTAATTATCACCTCGTAATCCTGAACACAATAATACGCTGGTCTCCAATCAGTTTCCGAAAAAATTTCATATATTCTATTTGTGCCGAAACAAATCTCATTTTTAAGTTTATCAAGATCATTTGCTGTTAAACTTGGTCCGTTCCCAATTATAAAGCAGCGCTTGCCGCTTCCGACATCCTTAAATTTCTTTACTTCGTTCTTGCACCTATTTACTCTGCTTATGTTTTTTCTCTTGAGTATAGGTAAAATAACCGGCTTTACAGTACGTCGATATATGTTTCTTAAAGTGTATTCTCTAAACTTTGTTAAATATAATCTAATTTGCTTCATTAATTTTCATCCTTTCTATTTAAAAAATTAGTTTAAACGGCATATAATCCGGATTTTGATTTTTATAAAGCAAGTATATATAGCCGATATAAAAGGCTGTATAATATCCGACATATCCCCACTTTATTAAACTGCCATACTTATATTTGCGCATTGAGTCAATTATTGTGGGAACTGCCGGCAGCGCGGCGTATGCCATAGTGACATACAGTCTGTATACAACATCATTTGCAACCGCAAGCATTAAAAAGCAAAGCGAAAATATGTATAAATTAACAAATATACGCTGCCCTCGCGATTCACATATTACATCGTAAAACGAAATAATCAATTGCAGTATAATAAAAACAAAAAACACATATGCCGCATTGTCTAAAAGCGAAGCTTCATATTTTTCATAACCGCCGTAATCAAACATTCTTAGTCCCATTTCAATCAGGTCGCCGACATTTAAAATATTTAATAAAAAGCAGATAACAGAGATAATACGAAATGTTTTCTTATCCCATTTTATTAACATAATAAACGGCAAAATAAGCATAGTCGCCATACTGTTATGAATGCTTACTGCAATCGCATATGCAATCAAAGCGAGTATTTTTTTGTTTGAAAGCAGGAATATCACCGCCAAAAGTATAAACGCAGTTCCTGTTGCCTGACGCACAACGTTAAATGTGCTTTGGATATAGAAATACGGGTCAGCAACGAAGATAAACAGTATAAGCAGCCAATACTTCCTGTCAACATACTTACAAATATATATTGTGAGTATGGGAAAGAATATTAAATTAATAACAAGACTCAGATGATACGGCTTATTTCCAAGCAAAAGCGCTACTTTATTAAGAACGACAAAACCCTTTTCCAAATAAGCCGTACCCATGTGGGCAATTCTGTTAAAAATACCAATATATGTGTCATAATCCGTACCAATATTTTCTGCCCTAAAAGTTGAAAAGAACATCAACGCCGCCATTGAAAGTATAAGTCCCAAAGCGGCGCGCTTTTTGTTACTGTTTCTTATTTTAAGCTTGCTTCCGGAAATTAAGTCCTGAAAAAATAATAAAAAGAGCGGAATTGAAATCAGCCATATATAAAATTTCATTTTTTCACCATCCTTAAAACAATCAACAGCGCGTAAACTTTATTCCCTCGCAAACAATTTAAACACCATTCCGCGAATCCTACTCGGCATAAGAACCTGTACAATAAACCTCTGCAAAACATTTACTGCAAATCTTCCGTAACCGATTATTTTTTCACTTAACATAAACTTTTGTATTTTTGCTTCACTAATAAAATATTTCATGCCTCCGCGCCGTTTATACATATCACTGCCAACACGCACGTCAACCAGGGTTTTGTTAATGTTTGCAAAATTTAATCCTGCACACGCCATACGTATCCATAAGTCATAGTCCTCATTAAAATGCCACTCGCGGTAATTGCCTGCCTTTATTACATCGCTTTTTCTGTACATAACAGTCATATGATTAAATGGGCATCTTCTTTTCATATATTTTTTCAATCCGCTGTCGGTAAGCGGAACACTCCTTGCGCATATTGGCTTGTCCGGCGTGTCAATAAATTCCTCAATCTGACCGCCGACAATAGAAATATTTTTGTTATCGTTTATATATTTAAGCTGCGTTTCGCAGCGATTTAGTCTTGATATATCATCGCTGTCCATACGTGCAACCAACTCATTTTTACAAGCATTAAGACCTTTTTTTAGCGACAGACCCAATCCAAGGTTTTGTTCATTTATAACTATTTTAAAAAGTCCCGGATATATTGATATGTACTTATCTATAACATCATAAAGCTCATCGGTAAGCGGTCCGTCCTCAACAATTACTATTTCATCCGGTTTTATGCTTTGGTTTATCATACTCTCAATCGCATCTTGAAAATATTCGGAATTATCTTTTTTATATACCGAAATCAAAACGCTGTAGCACATATCATTATACTCAATCATTATTTATTTCGCCTTTTCCTTACAATCATCCAAATAACTTTTATTCAAATCGCAATATGCCTGAACATGATGCGAAAATCTTTTGTCCACAGGAGGCATCTTCATATAATCTCCGTACAACGCTTTTAAATATATATCCGGTTTTTCTAAACCGTACACCTCTGTATCTTCGAATTTTAATAAAACAGGGGTGCCGAAACATTCTTTCGGCACTATGGTTTTGGGACCTTCACCGCCCAAAAGAACACACACGAAATCGCTGTTGCCAAAATCATGTTTCTGACATATTAAATCAATTTTTTTAATTAACTTTTTATCTTTCACAAACAACGGCGAAATGATCCTTCCGGCTAAAACACCGACATTTTTAATTAATCCGTATCTTTTAAGAAATGGCGCCGAAATCGCTGTATAAACCCCCAAATATTTATAAAAATGTTTATATTCTTCTTTGGCTTTTTCCAAATCGTCGCCAACACCGTCAAGAGGAAATATATCAATATATACGCCTTTCTTTACAGGCGATCTTTTTTTCTCTATAAAAGTAGTTTCGGTGTCATACAATTTTGCATTGAGAGCCGGGTATTTTGATTTTACCTCATCGGGAAACTCAAACCTGTATTTGCCCGAATCAACCGTGTGTATAAGCGACCTCAATTTTTCATATTCTGGACGCGGCATCGCAACGTCAACATCGTCATCCCAAGGTATGAATCCCTCATGTCTTACAGCACCCAACATAGTGCCGGCAATAACGTAATATTGCAAATCGTGCTCAGCACAAAAATTATGGAAATATTCCAGCGCGCCAAGCAGTTTATTTTGCAACTCATTCATTTACTAAATCAGCTCCTTAAGGTTTTTTGCGCTTATTTCGGCAAAAACTATATGTTCCGGTTATACTATTTCATGGTATATATCGGTCATTTGCTCAATCACATTCTTTATATTATACTTTTGAAGCGTCTTGTAATTTTGCTTGATGATATCCTCGTTTGCACTAACAATTGCCTGCTTTATTACTGACACGGCGCTGTCAACATCCTTCGGATCAAATAAGCAGCGCTTTGATTTTATCAAATCCGTATTACCGCGTATATCCGAACATACCACGGGCGTACCGACTGCCATCGCTTCCATTACAGATACAGGCAACCCCTCTCTTTTCGAAGGGAATACAAATATATCAGTCGCCGAACATATGTCTCTTATGTCGGTTCTAAATCCCAAAAAATGAATTTGATTTTTTATGTTTAATTCTTTAACCATGTTATTAAGGTACTCATTTAATGGTCCTTTTCCGACAATTACATAATGCACTTTTGGATTATTGAAATTTGCAATCGCTCTTATTATAAGCTCATGGTTCTTATTTCTGTTTAATTCTCCAACCGATAACAGCATTATTTCAGCATCAGAAATTCCAAGTTCAGCCCTTTTAGTTCTACGTTCTTCCGCATTTAACGGACTGAACTTTTCCATATCTATTCCTACGCCGGGCACATATGTTACTTTCTTTGCGTACATATGCTTTTGCGCTAATCTATAGTCCTCATCATTTATCGTTATCAAAACATCCGTCTTAAAAGCAAGCAGCCACTCAACAGGATAATATAACAGCCAGTTTATAAACGGCGCGCCTTTAAAAAAGTGGAAACCATGCGCAGTATAAATTACCTTTGTTCCGTTTTTCCTTGCGCATCGTGCGGCAAGTCTGGTAATCACACTTCCCATCGGAGTATTGCAATGTATAACATCGTAGTTATTATCCCGTATCACTTTCTTCAAAACTTTATATGCTTTTATATTATCAAGGCTTTTAGGCGATCTTGAAAAGGGGACATCAAAAACCTTATCAACACCGAAGTCTTCAAATGTTTGATTAAAGTCATTGTTACGTCCGGCTATATGTACTTCAAACCCATATTTTTTTAATTTTTCAATAAGAGGCATGAAGCATTGCCAAATATGTTCTTGCACAGTAGCCGTGATCAATAATTTCTTCTTAGCAAAAACTCCGCTTTTTTCATGTAAATACATCAGTCATACTTCTTTATTTTTTCTCGTATTTGAGTACTGCTTGTCCCTTTTGTATATGGCAGATATATAATACTTACATTCTTATCAGAAAAATATTGTTCATATCTTTCAAAACGTTCTGTTCCCTTATAATCGCTTCCAACAAACAGCTTATTATAATGCCATAAATCCCACGCGTCGCTGTCCTCGGAGCAGGACTTAACAACCTTGTCAACATATTTGCACGCGCCTACTACTTTCATACGCTCGTCAAACGGAATAAATGTTTCTTTGTTCTTATGTTTTGCATTCGGATGAACACCGACAATTAGGTAATCACATTCCTGTTTCGCTCTTTTTATCAAGTTTAAATGTCCTACATGAAACAAATCAAATGTTCCGGATAAGTATCCTATCGCTACACATTTTTTGTTTATACAGCGTCCCGATTGCTTCTTATATTCATAGCTGCTTACCCCAAAAGTATGCGGATCATTAATATATCTCTCAATAACATCTTTGTACACCGTATCATAATCTGGTATAAACAGTTCCTCTTTCTCAAACAATCTTTTTACTATATATTGCGCTAATGTCTCAAGCTGTAAAATGTCATTTTCTCCGCCGTTGAATTTAGTTCCCTTTATTGAACCCGGCGAGACATTCAATATTCTGTTTTTATATCCGTTTACTTCAAGCTCTATGTTAACGCTCTCAATAAACTTACAAATCGCAGCTTTTGACGCGCTGTATACTGAAAATGCCGGCGAACATACAAGTCCGGCAATTGATCCCATAACGCCGCAGTAAAACCTACTATCGCTTTTTATACGCTTATAAAACAAACTGATTATTTTTATCGCAGCTACAGTGTTTACTTTGAACATATTATCTATTTCCGCTGTATGTATATATTCAAAATCCGAGACCCTGCCAAAGCCGGCGGTTATCATAAGTACGTTTATGTTTTCGTTTTCACTGATACTTTTTATAACCTCTTCGTCAAAATCAATCAAATTGCAATGAATATATGTATACGTCGCTGCATCAGTTAAATCTTCTGTATTCGGTGCAACTCTGTCTATGATATTAACGTGATAGTTTTGTTTAATTAACTCTCTCGAAATTGCAAGCCCTATTCCGTTGCTTCCTCCTACAACGACTGCTTCCTGATGATTGTTACTAATTATCTTCGACATCTGTTTTACTCCTATTTGTATTTTTCAAACCTGTTTCATCTTATAACAATATATTTTTCGCGGCTGTGTTCAGTCTATCGTACTCATCTTGATTTACTGTACCGACACGCAGCAAATAATCTCCCAAATCCTCCGCGGTTGCCATTCCTTCAGTTTCAATATCTTGTCTCTTAATCAAAGCGGTCCATATTGTTTTCAGCAAAATCGAAACATCATTTTTGAATGTTATATTGTTTATGTACTCTATATCATAGTTAAGTTTGTCTTCCCATGATATATTATTCCGACCGTTGACTTGTGCTAAGCCTGTTAATCCGGGAGTGACAATATGTCTCAATCGCTGCTGTTCGGTCATAAACAACATATCCCTAACCAACTGAGGTCTCGGACCGATTATGCTCATATCGCCTTTTAATATGTTGAAAAGCTCCGGCAACTCATCAAGGCTTGTCGCTCTCAGCATTTTTCCGAACTTTGTCAGGCGCACTTCATCGGGCAGAAGTTTTCCGTTTTCGTTTTTAGCGTCCGTCATGGTGCGGAACTTATAGATTTTAAATATCTTTTCGTTCCTTCCCGGTCGCTCCTGACAAAACAGTACCGGACTGCCGAGCTTGATCCTCACAAGCAGTGCGGTTATCCCAATGATCGGCGACAGACATATTATCGCGATAAGCGACAGGACAAAATCCAGCGGGCGCTTGAAAAAACGCTCATACGTCCCGTAAGGTCTATGTATATTCTTCATATATATTTAATTCCTCACTCAAAACATCTGTGTATAATCTCAATTATTACATCCTGCTCATCCCGCGTCATTTTATTGTCGCTCGGCAGGCATACGCCTCTCGCGAAAATATCGGCTCCGATATCCTTCACGCAGCCTTCTATATATGCGTTGCTTCCGCCGCGTCCACTGCCGCTTCTTACTACGAAAGCATTTGCCATATACAGCGGCTGCATATGCATCGGCTTCCATATCGGGCGCCCCTCTGCATTGAATGAAGCGAGCACGTC
>CANQKP010000106.1 GCA_947624495.1 uncultured Monoglobus sp.
CTTCGCAAATACCACCGCCACCCTTGACGAGGCGTATCGGAAGTTCAAGGAGGTAAAGCGGCTCACGAGTAGGCTGGCGCAGATTGAAAATTCGGTTTACAGACTCGCCGACAGCATTAAGAGGACTCAAAAGCGCGCCAATGCACTAAAGAATATAACAATTCCGCGCTATGAGGAGGAAACCAAAAATATTCAAAACGCGTTGGAGGAAAAGGACAGAGAAGAATTTTCGCGTCTTAAAATAATTAAAAACCGTAAGTAATAATAAATGATTAAACGGCACCGCGCCGTTATCGGGAGAAACTCTCGATGACGGCGCGGTGTATTTTATTGAGAAATAATTTGCAAAATAAACAAAAGGAGTTGTTGAAAATGAAGAAAATAACAGATAAAAACATTGAAGATTTTAAGCGGTATTTGCAGGACGAAGAACGCGCCGCGGCGACAATAGAAAAATATATAAGGGATATTCTTGCCTTTTGCGTATGGCTCGGCGGAAAAGGAATTGACAAAAGCGTTGTGCTTGCCTATAAAGAATATTTGATTGAAAAATACGCCCCGGCGAGCGTCAATTCGATTTTGTCCTCGCTCAACAGCTTTTTTGCGTTTATGGGTTGGCACGACTGCCATGTGAAAACGCTGAAAATTCAAAAACAGATTTTTGCAAAAAGCGAAAAGGAGCTTACAAAGGCAGAATATGAGCGGCTCTTAAATGCCGCGCAGAGCAAAGGTAACGAACGGTTGTATTTGCTGATGCAGACGATTTGCTCCACAGGAATCCGAGTTTCCGAACTGCGTTTTATTACGGTAGAAGCTGTTATGAAGGAGAACGCGACCATTCGCTGTAAAGGTAAAATGCGGATAATAATTCTGCCAAGACAATTATGTATTGCTCTGAAAAAATATATCAGACGGCAAAATATAAAAAGCGGCAGCGTGTTTGTAAGTAAAAACGGCAAACCGCTGGACAGATCGAATATTTGGCGGATGTTAAAGGCTCTGTGCGTGAGCGCGGGAGTGTCGAAGGATAAAGTGTTTCCGCATAATTTTCGGCATTTGTTCGCAAGGACTTTTTATTCTCTGCAAAAGGACGTGGTTCGTCTTGCGGATATTCTCGGTCATTCGAGTATTAACACTACAAGGGTTTACACGATGGAAAGCGGCGCGAAACACCGCAGACAAATACAAAAGCTCGGACTTTTGCGCTGTTAAAAAAACATAACATAATGGAAATTATGTTGCAGCATCAAAGAAAAAACACAACATAATGGAAATTATGTTGTGTTCGCAAACAGTAAATAAACTTACATATACTCTGGCAGTATAGCACAAAATTATTACGTTTGTCAATGATTTTACTTTTATTCGTCTGATTTGTGAAAAAATTGTGAAAAAAATATATTTTCACGAACGTGTAATTTGAATTTACTGTTAAAAAATAACACACAAATAAGACTGATGCAAAATTTTAAATCGCATTGGTCTTATTTGTATGCTATTTAAAACAATAAATTATCAGCCTGATTTTATAAAATTATATTTTTACGAAATCGGTAGCGGCAAAACCAAATTTATTGACAAATAACATAAGTTTATGTTATAATGTCAGCGTATGCGCAAATTTTTATAATTTGCAACAACATAATTTCCATTATGTTGTTGCGGCAGAATGTCGAAATTAAAATTTTTGGTGTTTTGGAGGAAGGAATTATGGAAAAAACAGCAAATAAGACCAAAAAACATATAAGCAAGATTGCGGTTATCGCGGCGCTGATGCTGGCGACGGCTTTTTTTGCGTTCGCGGGAACTACTGCTTTTGCGGAAGGTTCGCGGACAATTATGAAAACTTCGCAGGAAATGGCACAATTGATACCGCAGAGCAATGATCCATCGGCGACACCAATCCCCAAGTCTCAACAGACACGTTGGTGTGTGTATTCAATATCAACAGAGGGACCAATTGCAGGCGTAAGTCGTCAGACGAAAATAAAATTCTACGCATATAAAGACGAATATATTTTCCTTGGCTCAAGCTCATGGGATAAAAGTGACAACATTGATATAGTAATGACGCTGCCGGACGGAACAGTTGAGAACATAAATTTAACTGACGAGGAAACCCTTACCGAAGATAAAAAAGGCGGTGCTTTGAAAACACTCGCTCAGGAGGCGGCGGGACCGCAGGGCGTAAAACTTCAAAAAGAAGATGGAAGTTACGACAAAGAAGTGGGTAGCGACGGATATGTTCCTTACAGATTCAAAGCCGAGCAGGACGGCGTTTATGTGATTGAGTACAGACCTGCGGGCAAAAAAGCCGGAACAGTTGTCACCATGGATACAGAATTTAATGATACAGTAACTAATGTAACAAGATATATTGAGGCATGGGACGTTACCGTCGCGGAAGCGACATATGAAGATGATGTTAATAAGACAAATCCGACGGAATTTCGTGAAAAGCCGGGACGAGTATGGATGGATGCACTTGCGGCGGAAGTCGCTCCGAATAAGACATATGGAAGTTTTTATGTTGTAACACGAGACGGTTATACATGGAAATATAGCCTGAACGGAATTTATCCGTGTACGTTCTCGATATATGCGAACTCTCGCGGCTCTATAGGCATAGGTACGAATGCATCGGCATATCATTCCATTCATCAGCCTTTGGCAAATAACTTAAATTTTGATTTATACAAACAACTAACTGATAAATATAACAACCCCGACGGAATTTACATACTCGGTCCCGATAACAACGTGACCGATATTGATGCGCCTTATCATATGTTCTTAAATCCGCCGGACAAAAACGTTTCGGAGAGTATAGTGGCTGCTAATCCAAAACCTATGGGAACTATTGAGAGCATTACCTATGACGGCGAAGCGGGAATGCTCACAGGATCGGGTAATACAGCAGGCTACACCGGTGTGGGCGGCTATTTCGAGGTAAATACAAAAGGTGCAAGTTCATATCAGGTGATACTCGATATGAGCAATATGTACGCAAAAAATTATCACGGCAAGGACGGTTGGAGCTGTGACACAGAGAGAGAGTCATATAATGATGAAATCTGTCTGAGCACGGAAACTGATGATAACTTTATATATTATAACAAGGATGACAGAAATTGGTATGCCATAGACGCAAAATACGACAGGCATCCCGAAACAACAGATATTAATGTTAATAACTATGTTGATTATAGCAGAAAGGTTACAACAATTACGGGCGACCCGAGCAGTCCGGAAACGCAGAAACAACTCGCTGATAAAGGTTATACGTCGCTCGGCAGAGTGCTGCTTGGAAACGCGGCTGCCGAGGGCGTAAACAGAATACATTGGGACGGACGCGACCAGTACGGTCGTATTCTTCCGGTCGGCACATATTTCGGCAGCACCGGCAGAGGAAAGGTTTACGCCGAGCCTAAGGCGGGTGAGATCCACTTCCCGATGGGTGATGTTGAGAATATGAATAACGGTGTTTCCATTTATCTGATGGACGACTATAAGGATGTAAGCTGGCTGTATGAACCCGAAGCCGATCCGCAAACAATAATAGAAGCACGCTCAAAAATCTATTATAATAATAGAGAACAAAGTTTACTTCGTGATTTCACATGTGATATGCTGAATGACGGTAATGCGGGTGATTCAACAAAGATAAAAAGAGGCAATAATATATGGTACTGGAATTTGCCAAGATATGATACAAGTCTTAAAAATGGACAAACGGGAACGAATGCAGAACGGCTTAATAGCAAGTGGTTTTCAGCACCAAGTGGCGTTACATCCTATGAGGATGCGTTTGAGGATTACAGCATAGACGGAACGGCATCTTATAAACTTAGATCCGGTGGCAGTTCTATTAGTCACAGAGTACCTACTAATATGGCTGCAAGGTCACAGTCTACAAGTGATAATGGCGGTAATACCGGCTCTGACCACGGTATAGTTGACGTGTGGTCGTATGTTCCCGCGCCTGAGAGCTATAGAAAAGAGCTTACACAGACGGTACAGATAAACAGCGTTGACACTGACGAAGTGCTTCTGACGGGCTTCGTGTTCCTTGACGCGCCCGAAGTGGAAAAGACAGGCGGAGGTGTGAACACAGAAGGCGTCGGTACATACGATAAACTCACAAACGACCGCGAGCTTCCCGAAGCGACCGTTGAGGCAACGTACGGTTCTCCGGAACAGACGGTTAAAACCACGACAAACTCAAACGGTTATTATTCCATTCCGATAGATACAACGAAATTTGCCGGAGGCGACAGAAAGGTAAAAATAACCGTTACATATAAGGAAAAGGATGCCGAAAACGAAGCTGTTACATATAAGCTGACAACAATGGGTCAAAATGACGGCGCCACAACCGGTGCCGTGGCATCTGGTACCGGTCAGACGTTGGGACAGGACGTAAGCGGAAACTACCAGCCAAATGTCAGCGTTCAGACCGTTACGCTCAGTGACACCTATAAGGCGCAAAAGGAGTTCCATGCCGCAAATGTTGGCTTTACAAAGCAGCAGGCAAAGAATAAGCTGCGTATTCAGGCGGAGTGGGATCCTAAGGAGCTTATAGACGAATCCATGAGTGCCAACTTCGATATCTACGGCGTTCCGAGCAAGGTGTTGGCAAAGTGGGATAAATATACTACATATCAAAATGCAATCGAAACCGGCTTTGAAACGGGCAAAATGACCGAAGAGCAGATAAGCGAAATTCAGGAGTTTTTCAAGAATAATTACGCTTACAAGAAGACAGATGTAACGGTTGACCTTGCGCTCGGCGCGATAAACCCGATTGACGAGCTGCCGAATCAGACATATAAGGCAACAGCGAGCGGACGTGTTGAAGCAGACGACACAATCGTATATTATGTATTTTATACCGGCAACGCGCCGATGGAAAGTCTTGAACTGACGCATAACTCAAACTTAGAAATACCTAACGGCGAAATCTACAACAACTTCCTGTTTAAAATAACCACAAAGCCGTCACAGCTGGAGCTTCGCGTCTGGTACGACAAAAACCATAACGGTGCAATAGATGACGACGAAGATAGGATTTCGGGCGCGGAGATACATATCGCAAAGCGTAAAGCCAAAGATACAAACGATGAAACGACGGATGTTATCAACAGCAACGGTCTTGCCAAGGAATCAAACTTAATTGATTGGATTGATGAACACTATCAGACGGAATTTTCAAAGGTTGTGGAAGATGAAGATTCGGGCGGTGACGGTTGGAAGGAAGCGGAAGACAAGATAAGTTTTGAGGGCACGACATTTAAGACCAATGATGACGGCTATCTTGTCGACCACACAGGCGGCGGCGAACCGGGAACATATAAGCCGTACCTCGAAGGACTTATTCCCGGACACTATGTCGTTACGATAAAATTGCCGGAAGGCAGTCCGTACAATACCGCCGCGTTTACCGGCGACGGACTTATTAAGGACGGCAACGGAACGATAGGTGCGCTGTACGATTCGGAACATAACAAAATCGTGCAGTTTATCGACGTAGGCACAAACGCTGTAGAAGAAACCGGCAGACAGAAATCAAGAGCCGCATACTCGTATATGGCGGGTCTGTCAATCACCAAGAGCGTCGATGCGTACAACACCACCAAAGACGGCATAAATAAATATGCCTTTAATCAGCGATTTATTTATAAGCTGACGCTTGACAGCGTAAATGACGGCACCGTGACGGACGGTACGCTTATTATGCCGGTAGAGGATGCCGTTACGGGCAGTAGCGGTATCGAGACTGGCGGAAATCCGAATAAGAAGCTGTGCTTTAAAAAGCGTGGCGATGAGGATAAATATTCGGCGATATTCACGCTTAAATCGGGCGAGCGTATCACGATTAACGATATCCCCAACGAGACAGAGTTTACCATTAAAGAGCTTGGAAATGAGAGTACACTGTTTGGCTTTGACGGCTTTGATGACGGCGAGTACATAGAAGATTATGATGTTATTAAAACGCGCGGTAAAAATATGCCGACCGGCTTCTCGCTTTCGAGCTCAATCACAAATCCGCAGGAACGCACAGGCATGATTACCGGTACGGCGAGCACGTCGCTTGTGATTTATATGAACAGATACGAGCCTGTCGCGGTGAGCGCTTACGGAGGCGAAACGCATAGTATTCCGGATGGCGTTGATGAGATAAAGGATGATACAAACAAGAACAATCTCAATATACAGGCGCGCGTGCTTCTTGGCGGCAGAGAAATTGACAAAGTAAACGATAACAACAAGTTTAAGCTTGTGCTTGAGCCTTCGACGTGGATGAAGGCGATTGACATAGGCGGAGGTATCTATGAGCAACAGCCCGGCACATCTCCCGCGCTGAATGACAAGGATCATACGGCAATGAATGTCGGAACGGCAGCCGCAGAAAACGGTACAGACGGTAAGAGCGGCGAGGTCACAGTCAATTTTGACGAAAATTACAGTATGACCTTTACCCAGCCGGGCGTATATTCGTATATCCTGCGCGAGATGAAGCCGTACAGCACAGATGATTTAGGTGAGCCGCTGCCCGGCGTGAAGTACGCGAGCGAGACGTATAAGCTCTATATCGACGTTACCGACGACGCTGATTTGGCGACGGGAGAAACGGGCGGTACAGGTCATCTCGTTGTAAGAATGTTCTTCTGGCGCCCGAATATTAACACGGTCGAGGGCGCGACGCAGAACAATAAGGATAATATTCCTGATTTTGAAGAAACTGAAGGCTGGGGCGATGTGCTTGGCATGGGAACAGCAGACGGTTCCAGTACAAACTTGAACGATGTGGCAAACAAAACGCCTATGAAAGACGGCAAGTCAATGCTCGTGTTCAACAACGAGTATGACTACTCCGACCCGGAGGTTGAGTTTGCCGGAACAAAGACGCTAAACGGCAGACCTCTGAACGCGGGAGAATTTACATTTAATATTGAGCCTGTAGGAAAAACAGCCGAGGGCGGTAAAGGTGAAAGTGCATTTAAACCTGACACGAGTATACCTGTACCGGATACTACTACAGCTAAAAACGGTCACGATGGTGAAATAAGCAGTATTAAGTTTGCTCCGATTACTTTTACTGCTGCTGACGCGGGTAAGGATGAGGACAGCGCGATTATATATGAGTATAAAGTGACCGAAGAAAAGGGTACGCTTCCGAGCGTGAAATATGATGAAGACCCGAAATATGTGTACGTGCGCGTATATAAAGAGGCGGTACCGTATACAAATCCCGATTTGTCGGGAGATACGGGAACGTATCAGATTGTTCA
>CANQKP010000107.1 GCA_947624495.1 uncultured Monoglobus sp.
CGCTTGATGATACCGGCGTTATTTACCAGAATATCAATAACTCCAACCTCATTCTCGATCTTCTTAACCATTTCCTGAACGGCTTCCTCATTGGTAACGTCGCAAACATAACCATGAGCCTTGATACCGTCCGCCTCATAAGAAGCAAGACCCTTGTCAACAAACTCCTGCTTAATGTCGCAGAACACTATCGTCGCGCCCGCGGCTGACATTGCGCTGGCTATACCGTAGCCAATGCCGTATGACGCGCCGGTAACGAGAGCAACTTTGCCTTCCAGTGAAAACATTTCTGAAATGCCCATTTTAAAAACCTCCTAAAATATATTTGTGTAGATTTTAGTTTACACATTCTTATAGTAAAATTATAGCATAACTGTTTTTTATTGTCAAACAGTTTTATGCAATTTTACAAAATTATTTTGCAAGATCTCTGAACCGTTTCAGTTCCTCCCTGCCAAATGTGTATTTCCTGTCGCAGAAACGGCAGGTTATCTCAGCCGATCCGGTATCGTTTATTATCTCGTCTATCTGTTCCCTGCCCAGCGATATTATCGCCCGCTCCATGCGCTCCTTCGAACAGTCGCAGCGGTAGCTTATCTCCATTGACTCCAAGATCTCGGTCTCAAAACCAAGCATAACGTACCGGATTACCTCTTCCGGCGTCATGCCGCGCTCAAACATCTCAGTCAGGGTCATCATACCTCCGATTGAGTTTTCAAGCCTTGTCAGCGACTCATCGTCACAATCGGGCATGACCTGAATGATAAATCCGCCCGCGCCTTTTACGGAAATATCCGTGTCTACCAGAACTCCCAATGCAACGACGCTCGGAGTCTGCTCCGACTGCATGAAGTAATAGGCGATGTCGTCGCCGATCTCGCCGGTTTGAATCGGGACCTGACCTATATACGGCTCCCGCATCCCTATGTCCTTGACAACGCCCAATGTTCCTCTGCCGACAGCTTTGCCCACATCAAGCTTGCCCTTTGAGTTAAGCGGCAGATCAACAGCCGGATTTGCGCAGTATCCCTTAACGTGTCCGAACGCGTCCGACACGGAAGCCATATACCTAATCGGTCCGTTTCCTCTCATTTGAAGGGTAAGCGTCGCGGAGTCTCCCTTGAGCATTGTTCCCATCATAACTCCGGCGGTCATAAGCCTGCCAAGCGCAGCCGAGCAAACCGGTGAAAGCTGATGATATTTTTGCGCTGTGTTTACGATCCCGCGCGTATCCGCGGCGTATATTCTGAAAAAACCGTCCTTTGTTATCGCTTTAACTAATCTGTCCATACTTGCTACCTCTGTTTCCGACAAGCTCCGCGCCTACTCCGCCGAAACGTTAAGTGCGTTCTCAATATCCTCTATAATATCATCCGCATCCTCTATGCCGACCGAAAAACGAATGAGGTCGGGAGTTACTCCCGCCGCCTTAAGCTCCTCATCATTCATCTGGCGGTGCGTGTGGCTCGCAGGGTGCAGAACTGATGTTCTCGCGTCCGCAACATGGGTCACAATAGCGGCAAGCTTTAAGCTGTCCATAAACTTGACCGCATTTTCTCTGCCGCCTTTCACTCCGAACGATATAACGCCGCACGAGCCGTTGGGCAGATATTTTTTAGCAAGGTCATGATATTTGTCGCCCTCAAGACCGGAATAGCTCACCCATGACACCTTGTCGCTCGACTTTAAGTATTCGGCGACCTTTTGGGCGTTATCGCAGTGTTTGCGCATACGGAGAGCCAAAGTCTCAAGACCGAGGTTAAGCAGAAAAGAGTTGTGCGGCGATGGTATAGAACCCAGATCCCGCATAAGCGTAGCTGTGGCTTTTGTGATATACGCTGCCTTTCCGAAACGCTCGGTATACACAACGCCGTGGTAAGACTCATCAGGCGTGGTGAGACCGGGGAACTTGTCGCTGTGGGCTTCCCAGTCAAAATTACCGCTGTCCACAATCGCGCCGCCCACCGAAGTCGCATGACCGTCCATGTACTTGGTCGTAGAGTGGACCACAATGTCCGCGCCCCACTCAATCGGGCGGCAGTTTATCGGCGTTGCAAAGGTGTTGTCAACGATCAGCGGAACGCCGTGATCGTGAGCGACCTTCGCGAACTTCTCTATATCCAGCACAACCAGCGCAGGGTTCGCGATAGTCTCGCCAAACAGCGCTTTTGTGTTGGGCTTAAACGCCGCAGCGATCTCCTCGGCGCTCGCGTCCGGATCAACAAACGTCACGTCAATGCCGAGCTTTTTCATCGTCACCGAAAACAGGTTATAGGTTCCGCCGTATATGCTGGTCGAGCATACAAAATGATCGCCCGCCTCGCAAATATTAAATATCGAATAAAAACACGCCGACTGACCTGACGCGGTAAGCATACCGGCAACGCCGCCTTCAAGGTCGGCGATCTTCGCCGCGACAGCGTCGTTTGTCGGGTTTGCAAGTCTTGTGTAAAAATATCCGTCCTCCTCAAGGTCAAACAGTCTGCCCATTTGCTCCGTAGACTCATACTTAAACGTTGTACTCTGGTAAATCGGCAGAATTCTCGCCTCACCGTTTTTCGGAGTGTAGCCCGACTGAATACATTTTGTGTCAATTCTCATAATTTTTATCTCCTTTTCTGATTTCCCCAAAGCTTGGGGTATAATGCAAATTATCTTATCTGTCCGCTGCCCTCAATTATATATTTGGTAGATGTCAGCTCCTTAAGTCCCATGGGACCGCGGGCATGGATCTTTTGTGTGCTTATTCCGATTTCTGCTCCGAAGCCGAACTCAAATCCGTCCGTGAAGCGTGTGGACGCGTTCACATAAACCGCCGCGGCGTCAACCTCATCCAAAAACTTCTGCGCGTTCCGGTAGCTGTTTGTAACTATCGCCTCGGAGTGACCGCTGTTGTATTTATTGATGTGCGCAATCGCCTCGTCAACGCTGCCTACGACCTTTACTCCTATTTTAAGCTCCAGGTACTCGGTGTACCAGTCCTCCTCTTCCGCCGCTGCCGCGTCCGGATAGAGCGCTCTGCACCGCTCATCCCCAACGATCTCAACTCCGCGCGAAGAAAGCTCTTTCAATATATCCGGCAGGAACTCGCCCGCAACAGCCTCATGCACCAACAGCTTTTCCTCGGCATTGCAGACCGAGGGTCGCTGGGTCTTGGCGTTGATTATTATTTTCTTTGCCATTTCAAGATCCGCATCCGCGTCAACATAAACATGGCAGTTGCCCGTTCCCGTCTCTATGGCGGGTACAGTGGCGTTTTCCACCACGGCGCGGATAAGACCCGCTCCTCCTCTGGGGATAATAACGTCAAGGTACTCGGTAAGCCGCATAAGCGCCGTGGAGCTTTCCCTTGTGGTATCCTCAACCAGATTTATAGAACCCTCCGGCAGTCCGGCAGCATAACCTGAGTCCTGCATTACCTTCACGATAGCCATATTGGAGCGAAACGCCTCCTTGCCGCCGCGAAGTATCACCGCATTGCCCGACTTCACGCAAAGTCCGGCAGCGTCCGCGGTAACGTTGGGGCGCGCCTCATATATAATACCGATAACGCCAAGCGGAACCCGAACCTTGGTTATTTTAAGTCCGTTGGGGCGCTTGACGCGGGACACAGCCTCGCCTACCGGGTCGGGAAGCGCCGCAATCTGACGCAACCCCTCCGCTATACCCGCTATTCTGTCCTTGTCAAGCATAAGGCGGTCAATCAGACCTTCCTTTAATCCGCTTTCTCTTCCCGCCTCAATATCCTTTTCGTTCTCTGCAATAATATAGTCGGTACGATCCACAAGAGCGTCAGCAATCTCAAGCAGAGCCTTGTCCTTGACCGACGCAGACAAAGAGGCAAGCTTTCGTGAAGCCTGCTTTGCCAGCTTTCCTTTCTCGTTAAGTTCCCGCATATAAATCACCTCATAATAAATTTCTCATGATTTCTTGATTATACCATAATTTTATGTTATAATCAAGTAGAATTTATTTTAGAGAGAGGAAATCATATGAAACTGTTCGACACTCACGCACACTTGGACGACAGCAGCTTTGACGCTGACTGTGAGGCGGTTATTGAAAAAATCAGGCTGAGCGGAGTCAGCTATGTTATGGAAATCGGCTCGGATGTGAAAAGCTCCGAAACGGCGGTCAAGATAGCAAACGCCCATGATTTTATATACTGCGCGGCAGGTATTCATCCTGAGTCCGCGGACACCGCCGTGCAAAAGGACTTTGACAGAATAAGGGAACTGGCGCTTAACGAACCCAAAGTTAAAGCTATCGGCGAGATCGGTATAGATTACCATTATGACGACTGCGCGCCGAGGGAAAAGCAGATCGCCTGCCTTGAGGCGCAGCTCGACATTGCGCGGGAACTTGACCTGCCGGTGATCATACATGACAGGGAGTCAAAGGGCGATACGCTCAGGGTCCTAAAAGAAAAAAACGTCACAAACGGAGTTATGCACTGTTTTTCGGGCAGTGCCGAGACAGCCGAAATTTTGGTAAAAATGGGATTTATGATCTCGTTCACCGGAGTTATCACCTTCAAAAACGCACGCAGAGCAATCGAAGCGATAAAAGTCATTCCTTTAGAGCGGCTGATGATCGAGACCGACTCGCCCTACATGACGCCGGAGCCGCACCGCGGCAAGCGGAACGACAGCAGCTATGTACGGTATGTAGCGGAAAAAATGGCGGAGATCAAGGGCATATCCTTAGAAGAGCTGTGCGAGATAACGTATAATAACGGAAAACGATTTTTTAATATTTGAGGAGATGTTTTATGAAAAAGCTTATATCATGGAACGTTAACGGGCTGCGCGCCTGTGTTCAAAAGGGATTTTTGGATTACTTTAAGCAAGCCGACGCGGATGTTTTCTGTATTCAGGAAACCAAGCTCCAAGCCGGTCAGATCGACCTTTCAGGCGAACTTGAGGGTTACTTTGACTTTTGGAACTACGCCGAAAAAAAGGGTTATTCGGGCGTTGCTATGTTCACAAAGACCGAGCCTATATCCGTGGCTTACGGCATGGGGATCCCGGAGCATGACACCGAGGGACGGCTGATCACCGCGGAATTTGAGGATTATTATCTGATCACCTGCTACACTCCAAATTCACAAAACGAGCTTAAACGGCTCGGCTACCGCATTGAGTGGGAAAAGGCTTTTCGGAAGTATATCGCCGGTCTTGAAGCCGAAAAACCGGTCATTATCTGCGGCGACCTTAATGTAGCCCATAATGAGATCGACCTTAAAAACCCGAAAACCAACCGAACAAACGCCGGCTTTACCGATGAGGAACGCGCCGAGATGACGAACCTGCTGAATTGCGGTTACATCGACACCTACAGATATTTTTATCCGGAAGCCGAGGGCGAGTATTCCTGGTGGTCCTACCGCTTCCGCGCGAGAGAAAAGAACGCGGGGTGGCGCATTGACTACTTTATCGCGTCCGAAAAGCTCAAGGACCGCCTGATATCCGCAGCGATACATCAGGATGTATTCGGTTCGGACCACTGTCCGGTTGAGCTTGTAATTGACTGATAATGTAAATTGATTACTATTAACATTTTAAAATTTGGCTATGTCTTGAAAACTTTTTCGACAGACTGAAGGCGGGGCTTTAAGCCCCGCCTTTCTCTTGGGAAGAAATCTATTAATAATTATTAAAATTATTAAACGTTTGTTATTTTTACCTGTTTAGTTTATATATTACTTGCTTTTCCATGCGGCGCAAAGAGTCTGCTCTTTTCCGGCTAAAAGCACCAAAATATGCCTTATTGAAAGCCGCTTATTTTGTCGGCGTGAACCTTATGCCGTAAAAACCGATATTGTCATCACTGCCGATAACAACCTGTGCGTCCGCAGCTACATTAACCGAAGCAGACTTGCCGACCTCAGCCGCAGGCACGGTCAGAATAGGCTTATCGCCACCCTGATAAACAATCAAATTTCTGGTATTAGATGCCACATCTTTTGGTGAGCCATGAACAAAGTAAATTGTCAGTGTTCCGGCGGATGCAGGTGTGAACGTGAATATTCTTGATTCCTTACCGGCAGTAAATGTCGATTTACCGCCAAGCTTAATACGGTTCTCAAACTTAATTTCGTCTACCGTAGCGCCTTTATCATAACTGGAGCTCTTACCTATAAAAGATAAACCGCTGCCTAAATCGATTGTCCCGGCTATGGAACCGCTACCTGCGAATGACCAGAGAATTTCAGTATCAGGATCTATCGGCGCTTGCGTCGGGTCCGGTGCCTTTGTGGGATCAGAAGGTGCCTCAGTAGGTTCCGTCGGTACCGTTGTAGGCTCAGTCGGAGACACAATGCTTGATTTGTTTATATATGCATTACATAATGGTTTTATGTCGTCAAGACTGTTCCACAGATATATGCGGTAATTATCGTCAGCGCTCGGCTTAAAGCCTTCAACCGTATATGTTCCGGCGCCGTTTACCGGGGGTCCCTGTTTAAAATCGGTCAACGCGCCGTTCACGTCATACTTAGCCGCGATTAGAATTCCGCCGGGAGCAGGCTCACTGCCGCTGTATGTTACGGTAACGTCAATTCCGTTATCAGCAATAGCTGTATCGGTAATTGCATAATCATCATTTGCCGGCACCGGAGTTGCCGTAGCCGGAGGCATAGTGGGAACAGGCTTGTCACTGGTATACGATATTGCATAGTATCCGGTGTTTTGGTCAGCCGAAATCGTTACTGTCTGTCCCGCAACAACGCCCATTGTAAGAACCTTATAAGGTGCCGCAGCACCCGGAGCAATCTGCAATTTCTGCGAGTTAGTACCCTGAATTATTGTTACATTATCGACAGGTTTCGTTGTGTCGGTACTTCCGTGTTTCGCATAAACCTTTACTGTTCCGTCAACAACGGGAATAAAGCTGAACGATCCACCGTTTGATTTGATCTGCCATGTTCCTTTGAAACCGTCTTCAAACTCAGCGCCGCCCTTCTGGTACTGACCTTCCGGCTTGCTGCCGGTTGTGTGCTTGAGACCGCCGAAGTTCTCCGGATTGATTGAAGTGTTCTTTAAATCATATCGCTCTTTGTCAGCGGCGTTCTGAGGGAAGTAGTTTGTATCAGGGTGTACAGCATCACCATCAGTTATCGTAAACGGAGCCATACCGAAATCCCAAACCGTGGGATTAGCCATAATAGGAGCCTGTGTGGGCTCAGGGGTATTTGTAGGGACCGGAGTCTCGCCGGGCTTAAGCGTCGGACC
>CANQKP010000108.1 GCA_947624495.1 uncultured Monoglobus sp.
CAGTTTTTGGTGAAAATACTACCCCTTCCGCCTGCTCCGCAGGCACCTCCCCCTCCTTTTCAAGGAAGGGGAGGCTTTCCTTTTACGGCTCCACCTTAGGGAAGAGCAAAAACTGTTTTGTAACATTACCGCCGCGGATTTTAGTTGTTTAGGGTTCCCGCAAAAGCCTGCGGCTTTTGCGGGAAGAGGAACAACCGCCGTCAAGGTGATGATTCCAAACCCTGCTTATCAGAATATCGGGAAATTAACATATTATAGTTTGACGAAAAACTTGTCGAAAAAATTATGTTTACTTTTCTTAATGTTTGTGATATAATAAATTTTGCGATATTTCCAAATTTAAGACCGATAAGTAATAACTTCTTCGTCTTCACAGAAGCATATTTTGTTTGTAAAAACGTGTATGCTTTGATTAACCTTGCTTCTTTGGAGACATTCGAGAAGATTGGAAATATCGCAACCATTAAATCAAAGCTGCGTTTTTATGCGCGGCTGTGATCTCATGGCTGCGCATTTTTGTTTTATACGGAGGCTGATTTAAGTGATCAAGAAGGTTGATATTAACGGACGTGTTCATGTACCTATTGAGATGCGCGCAAAAGCTTAAACAGGAGCTTTGCGAATAAATAATTAAAGCGGCGTGGTTTTCACGCCGCTTTTAAAGTTAAATTAATCAAGATACAGATGTCTTGGCAGACCGTCAACCATGAACGGGATAAGCTCGCCGATTATCAGCGGACGGCAGTATGCTAAGAACTCATCCGATACATATGTTCCGTCATTTATGATCCACTCGTCCGGAACAACCTTTTCAATATTGGCTATCTTGTTGACGTCATATGTCGAAGTCGTGATGTTGTAAGGCTCATTGGAGGTTCTTGTAAAAATTATCATCTTTCCGGTCTCGCCGTTAAATGCAGCCTGAGCCGCCTCGCTGCCCGCCATAAACGCTTCTGTTATGTCGCGTCTTGAAACGATATGCGATGCGCAGCGCTGCAGGGTGCTGAACACAATACCTCTTGACTTAATTCCGAGCTGCGCTCCGACATAGTCGGCAAGGTAAAGGGCGGTGCCGCCAAGCGACTTATGACCGAACGAGTCCTCAAAGGTCGCCTGCTTGTTAGCCTCGCAGACATACTCGCCGTCAGCCAGCTTGATACCCTCGGAAACCGCTATTATTACCGCGGTCTTTCTTGCTTTTACTTCCTTTACCTTCTCGATAAACTTGTCATAATCAAACACGACCTCCGGCAGGTATATAAGGTCGGGACCGTCGCAATCCTCTGCCTTTGAAAGTGCCGCGGCAGCCGTGAGCCAGCCCGCGTTTCTGCCCATGATCTCGACAATTGTAACGGACTCAGTCGGATATGTGTTAACGTCGCGGATGATCTCCTTCATTGCGGAGGCTATGTACTTAGCGGCGCTGCCGTAGCCCGGCGTATGGTCGGTAACGGCAAGGTCATTGTCGATAGTCTTTGGAACACCCATAAATCTGATGTCGCTTCCGATCTGCTCCGCATAGTTTGAGAGTTTTTTGATCGTATCCATCGAGTCGTTGCCGCCGATATAGAAGAAGTATTTAATTCCAAGCTCGTTCATGTTGTTAAACAGCAGGCTGTATGTGGACTCGCTCTCCTCAACGCTGGGCAGCTTAAAACGGCAGGTGCCCAAAAACGACGAAGGCGTGCGCTTGAGCAGCTCGATATCAAGATCGTTCTTAACATAGTCCGACATATCAATGACCTTTTTGTTTAAAAAGCCCTCGATACCGTTGCGCATACCATAAATCTTTTCAACACCCGCGTCCTTTGCCGCCTTGAAAACACCGACAAGACTTGAGTTTATAACCGAGGTCGGACCTCCGGATTGACCTACAACTACATTTCCTTTTACCAAAATAATCGCTCCTTTCAAATTATCCTGTTTTCATAACAGGACAAAGCCCAATTTTCAGAAATGAATTAGGCTTTTTTAATAAAAAAATTATATTACAAAATAAATAAATATTAATTTTACACAAATATTATAACAAATCCTTATGAATAATTCAATATTTTTTTTATCAAAATTTTACTCTAAAAATTGGTAAAAAACACAACAGAATATTTAGTATAAATTTATGTGTCAGTCTCAAACTATCTTCAGAAAGCGATCAAACTAAAGGAGAAAAGATCATGAGTGAAAAAAACAATTGGCTAAACAACACAAAAAACGGAATAAAAAATAAAAGCAAGAACGGCAAGATTGAGGATATAGAAGGCAAGTTCGACATGGGCAACGCATCGTCCGCAACCGACTGCACCGGTATTCAGCAGCAGGCGATCATGACCCATGACGAACAGGAAAATCTTAAAAAGGTTTACGACTTCGGTCAGCCGGATATTTAACAAGGCACCGGCGCCGCTAATCATACCGCGGCGC
The DNA here is from genome assembly GCA_947624495.1 of uncultured Monoglobus sp. GTDB lineage: Bacteria > Bacillota > Clostridia > Monoglobales > Monoglobaceae > Monoglobus. The sequence continues at coordinate 2,422 of CANQKP010000108.1, forward strand.
CGCATATATTTATCCGATTACGCTGCAAATGCCGCTGTAATCGCAGTATTTGCAGGGATCGTTGCCGTATCTTAAATACGGCTCCGCCGAAATCTTTCCGTCAAGTATGCCTTCGGCGGACTCGGCGATTTTTTGATTTGCCATTTCAAGCCGCTTTTTCATCTCATCCATTGGAATTGCGTTTCTCGGATTGATATAATACTCGTTTTTCACATTATGTTTTTTGTCAAAGGCGTCAAGCGTCTTTTCGTCGTCTATCACCCAGCCCTCGGCTTTAACGCCGCTGTGGACCGCGTTTTCATAGCCGCTTTCGGTCGCCGCCTTTTTCGCGTCTATAATAGGGTCGTTCATCTGCTGGTACAGCATTGCGGCAGGTTCCGCGCCCCCGCTGTTTAAGAGCGACTTCATATAAACAAGCGGCTGAAACGCAACTCCCGCTTCCGCAAGTTTTGGGTCGAGATAGTGTACCGAGGATTTGTAGTCAACAATGCTTATGTACTTGGTCCCGTCAATTTCCGCTCCGTCGACCCTGTCAATAAAGCCTTCCACCCTGACGCTGCCGTTCCGTGTCTCAATTCTGATCGGAGCAACTCCGCCGCTCCCTATTCTGACTTCAAACCCAAGCGGTCTGAACTCCGACACTCTGAAAAACTTAATCGTCTCCCAGGCTGTGGTGGACGCTATGCCGCTCATCCGCAGGCACAAATACTTATAATAGGCGGAGCTTTGATACATAACCTCGTCCGCTCCGGCGGCAAGCTCTTCAACAATTGCGCCCACATCCCTGCGGCACTGTTCCTTTGTAACTTTTTCAAACTCAATTTTGCCCGAAAAGTATTTCTCCAGGGTGCCGTGAAGGATGTTTCCCATGCTCAACGGGTCAAAACGTGCAATATCTCGCGGCATAGCCGCAAGTCCGTAGCGCATAAAATACGCAAAAGCGCAGTTATTGAACTTTTCAAGCCTTGACGCGCTGAGCATAATATCCCTGCCGTAAAGCTCCTCCACCGCTTTTTCGGTAAGTTTTTCATATCCGCTTTTGGCGGACCTGCTGCGTGCCGAAAACAGCTTCAGGCTTTCGTCGTTGCTGAAATATTTGTAAAGCAGGCGGTAAAAGCCGTCAAACCTTTCAGCTGCGATCTTGGTCTTGAGTATAGCCAGAGCCTCGTTTTTGGTCTCCGGTTTTTTAGTCATCTCCTCATAGCTTATATCAAAAATATCATTCATGAGCTTTGTCACAATAGGTGAAGGCTCAAGTGTTTCATTACCCGAACTTTGAGGCGAGAGTATGTAAATCTCATCCGAAGCGGCAGACAGCACATTGTATATCAGCATATTTTCATCAATGGATTTTTCCGCCGCCGTCATAGCCATACTAAGCCCTGCTTCGCGCAGAATAAGGCGTTCGCGGTCCGATATAAGCCCTTCGCCTCCGCGGATTTTAGGGAACACGCCGTCAGTGGCGCCGAGAAGTATAACCACCCGCACTCCGGCGCTGCGGAACATATCGACCCTGCTGAATACCGCTCCGTCAATAGTCTGAGGCGATACCCCGACCTTGATAAAAGCGCAGGCGGAAGTGAACAAGTCATAAAACTTGTCGTATGTCATATATACATCATTCATTATTTCGCCGATTTCGCTCAGAACCGATACCACGCTGTTCCACGACCTGCGGTATTCCTCGGCAAGGTATATAAATCCCTGCTCCGAGAAGCTTTTGCAGATCCTGCGCATGGTTTCGCTGTGCTTCTGTTCGTCCATAAATCTAAACACGGCTCCGGCTATCTCGCCGGCGGTCTTTCTGCCTTTGATCGATTTCTTTATTTTTGAGACCGGATCGAGCAGCGCACGCTTCACACGGTTTATCATTTCAAGATCATACGCCGAGCCGGAAGGATTTACGGTCCAGTCTCTGCTGCTGTTTAACATTGCGTGGCTCGGATCGACCGCCAAAAGATAATTTTCGAAAATATCACAGTCATCATCGCTTAAACCTAAACAAAATCCGCTTCTTGCCATATCCATTATCCGCTCGTATGAAAATCCCCGTGCAAGAATGCCCAATACAGACGAAAGATGTCTGAGGTACGGATTTTCGGTCAAAGAGCGGCGCTTATCAAGAAAAACGTTTATGCCGCCGCGCTCGAATACAAGAGGCATAATTCCGGCGTATTCCTCGGTGTCCCGTGCAAGAATAAGAAAGTCGCTCTGCTTCAGACCGCGTGTTCTGCACAGATTGTGGATTATCTTCGCGGCTGTCTCAAGCTCTTCAAAATAGCTTCCGGGGCGCATTAAATGGACGTGCTTCGGCTCCGGTCGATACTTTTCGGGGCGTATCCTGAAATAGTTTTTGACCATATGCTCTATATCCGGCTCAAGTTCGCGCTTGACTTGAAGCGGCTCAGGCGGCGTCGTCGGAATTCCCGCCTGCTCCGCGGCGGATTTGAGTTCCCTGTATGCCGCGGCGGGAAATCTGAACAAATCGTCCGCCTTATCCGGATCATCGCAGCGAATAATAAGCTCAGAGCCTGACATCTTCTTCATAAGCTCGATCAGAACATCACGCTCAAGCGGAGTGAAGCTCCGGAACTCGGCAATATAGAGTCTGGACCCGTTTGGAATTTCAAAATTTTTTATCTTTGGAAGGATTATCGAAAGGTTGTCCTCCGCATCCGAATTATTTTTGTTTATAAGACCGCTGTACACCTCGTAAAACAATGCCAGATCCTTAAGCTTCCGCGGCAGCTCTGATACCCCTTTGTCATCCGCCACGCTTTCAGCCGCGGCACGCAGTGCGTCGGGCGTGTGACCGTACCGCTTGAACTCCGAAACCAGCTCTGCCATAAGCGCCGAAAATCCTCTCTGATGAACGTTGGGACGGAAGTATTCAAGCTTTTTTTCAATCAGCTGCATTGTCCGGGAGGCAAGAATTTCTTTGCCCGCGCCGTCTATATACTTCATGCGCAGCGGTCCCAATGAGGACAGTACGAGATTTGACAGCCGCGAGAAGGTCAGGACCTCAATCTTCCGCTGTGCGCCGGTACCGAGAGCGCTGATCACACGCCGCTCAGTGAAAACCGAAAACTGCTCCGGCACCAGAACATACGAGCGAATACCGCGCTTGACGTTTTCCTTAAGCTTTTCAAACAAGCAGGCTCCGCTGTCATATTCGGCGGTGCCGTATACTGCTTTAAACATATTATCACCCGTTAAATTATTTCAAGTATTTCTATGATATCATCGGTTATGTAGTCCGCGCCTGCCTGCTTAAGCTCGGAAGCCGCAAAGGATGTGGTTACAGCCGCGCAGGTCATTTTAGCGCTCTTTGCCGACCTGACGCCGCTCAGCGCGTCCTCAACCACAAGGCATTCGCCCGTATCAGCCTTAAGCCGCTCCGCCGCAGTCAGATACGGCACGGGCGACGGCTTTTTTTCGGCAACGTCCGAACCGGACAAAATAACATCAAAGCTGTCCGGATCAATACCCGCGGCATTCAGCGAAGCCAAAAGCTTGCGCCGCGCCGCGCTGCTGACCAGAGCCAATATGAACCCTCGTTTTAACAGTCCCTCTATCAGCGGCTTTGCGGACGGGAACACTTTCATATCGGCTATCAAATTTTCAAAATTTGTGAACATACGCTCCATGATCTCATCTGTCAGGTCCACGCGTCCGGCTCTTTTGCATGGCTCGATTATAAAATGTTCCTCTCCGGCGCCGATAAATTTTGTAAAATCATCCAGCGCGGCAGGTATGCCGCCGCTTTTAAGCGCGTCAAGCGCAGCCTTCATTATAACAGGCTCGGAGTCAACTATGACCCCGTCCATATCGAATATAACGTATTTGATTTTGCTCATAATATCACCGCTTCTATTATAGTGTATTTTACTCTAAAAGTAAAGTATAATTATATCAGCGCATATTCGACATTTTATAATACTTGACTTTTATGTTGAAAGTGGTATAATGAAAGTCATCAAACAAAAGGGGTGAGACTTTGGCTGAGAAAAACACCGGCGAAAGAATAATGGCGCAGAACAAAAAGGCGTATCATGACTATTTCGTGGATGAGGAATTTGAAGCCGGAATAGAGCTTTTGGGAACCGAGGTCAAGTCGATCCGCGCAGGACGGATAAACTTAAAGGATAGCTACGTGTCCTTAAAAAGCGGAGAAGCGATCCTGCTTGGCGTTCATATCAGCCCGTACGATCAGGGCAGCATATGGAACGTCGATCCGGAGCGCCAGAGAAGGCTGCTGCTGCACCGCCGCGAGATAAACCGGCTTATCGGACTTACTCAGCAGCAGGGTTACACCCTGATACCGCTCAAGATTTATTTTAAAAAACAGTTTGTTAAGGTTTTGATAGGGCTTTGCCGCGGTAAAAAGAACTACGATAAGCGTGCGGAAATGGCGAAACGCGACGCCCGCCGCAGTATGGACCGCGCAATGAAAAGCTACAGATAAGGAGTGATTTTATGACAATAAAAGAATTACAGTCGGCAATGATAGCGGCTATGAAGGCACGCGATAAGGCGCGAAAAGACACGATATCAAGCCTTATAGCGGCGGTTAAGAAGTCGGCAATCGACGCGGGCTGCCGAGACGACATTCCGGAGGATATGGTCGACGCGGCGGTTCTCAAGGAGCTTAAAACCGCCAAGGAACAGCTTGACACCTGCCCCGCGGACAGGACCGAGCTTATCGAGGAGTATACG
>CANQKP010000109.1 GCA_947624495.1 uncultured Monoglobus sp.
GAGGACAGATATGTGGCAAAGCACCACCCGTTCACACATCCGGTAGACGAGGATATCGACAAGCTCGAAACCGAGCCGCAGAACGTACGCGCAAAGGCGTACGATATAATATTGAACGGCAACGAGATCGGCGGCGGCAGCCTCAGGATATACAACTCTGAGCTTCAGGAGAAGATGTTTAAGGCGCTGGGCTTCAGCCATGACGAGGCATGGAACCGCTTCGGCTACCTGCTTGAAGCCTTCAAGTACGGTATACCGCCCCACGGCGGACTTGCCTACGGCTTTGACCGTCTTGTTATGATCATGGCGGGCAGAGACTCAATACGCGACGTTATTCCGTTTCCCAAGGCTCAGACCGCATCGGAGATCATGATGCAGTCGCCGAGTGAAGTTGACAAGGCGCAGCTTGACGAACTGGGTATTGAAATAATTCAAAAGGATGAAAAGGAGCAGAACAATGAGTGAAAGAAACGTTTTTGATATATTGAAGGAGCGCGGACTTATAGCGCAGACCACGCACGAGGAGGAGATCAGAGAGCTTTTGGGCAAGGAGAAAATCACATTCTACATCGGTTTTGACCCAACAGCCGACAGTCTGCACATCGGTCACTTTATGCAGCTTATAGTTATGAAGCATATGCAGAACGCCGGTCACAGACCGATAGTCCTTCTGGGAGGCGGAACCACAATGGTCGGCGACCCCACCGGAAAGGCGGATATGCGCCCGATGATCTCACAGGAGCAGATCCAGCACAATGCCGACAACTTCAAAAAGCAGATGTCAAAGTTCATTGATTTTGACGGCGAGAAAGCTATCATGGTCAACAACGCCGACTGGCTGCTTAAGCTCAACTATGTTGACTTCCTCCGCGAAGTCGGTGTTCACTTCTCGGTAAACAGAATGCTGACCGCAGAGTGCTTCAAGACCCGTCTTGAAAAAGGTTTGTCGTTCCTGGAGTTTAACTATATGCTGATGCAGGGCTATGACTTTTATAAGCTGCACAAGGATTATGGCGCAATCATGGAATTCGGCGGCGACGACCAGTGGTCCAATATAATCGGCGGTATTGAACTTATCCGCCGCAAGGACGGCAAGCAGGCGTACGGCATGACATTCACGCTGCTTACTACCAGCGAGGGCAAAAAGATGGGCAAGACCGAAAAGGGTGCGCTCTGGCTCGACCCCGAAAAGGTTTCACCATACGAGTTCTACCAGTACTGGAGAAACGTGGATGACGCTGATGTTATCCGTCTGCTTAAGCTGGTTACATTCCTGCCCCTTGAGCAGATCGCCGAGTATGAAAAGTGCGAGGGTGCAGAGCTTAACAAGGTTAAATGCATTCTCGCATACGAGGTAACAAAAATGGTTCACGGTGAGGAGGAAGCAAAAAAGGCAAACGATGCCGCGACCGCAATATTCGGAGGCGGCGGCAACACCGCGAATATGCCGTCGGCAGAGATCGACGCGGCAAAGATCGACGCCGGCGTGAATATCCTCGACCTGCTGCTTGAGGTTGGGCTTATCCCTTCAAAGGGCGAGGGCAGACGCTTGATACAGCAGAACGGACTTTCCGTCAACGGCGAAAAGGTTAATGACATAGCCGCGTTGATCGACAGCTCCTGCTTCAGCGGCGGCGAAATGATAGTTAAAAAGGGCAAGAAAACATTCCTTAAAATCATCTGCAAATAAGACAAAGATCCGCGGCAGCGTTTATATGCCGCGGATCTTATCATAATTATTTTTGTATATTTATTATAAATTTTTTATTAAAAATCTTCCAAAATTAAAGAAAAACGGTTGTAGACAAAAGTCGATCAAAGTAGTATTATATATTTGAATGCAGTTATCATAACTTTAGTTCTGAGATGGGGAGACTTTATTATGGAGTATGATTTCTTACTTGATTTGGCGTTAATATTACTGAGTACAAAACTTTTGGGTATGCTGACCCGAAAAGTCCAGATGCCTCAGGTCGTGGGCGCTCTGCTCGCCGGTTTGATCTTGGGTCCCGCCTGTTTGGGGTGGCTTGAACCGAGTGACTTTATAACTACCGTATCGGAGCTTGGCGTTATTGTGCTGATGTTCAGCGCCGGTCTTGAAACCGATATTAAAGAACTTAAGAAATGCGGTGTGGCATCGACGATCATAGCGCTTTTGGGCGTTATCGTCCCTCTGCTTGGCGGCTGGGCTGTCGCCTATTTCTTTAACGACAACCCGGACGCGCTGCTGCAAAACATATTCATCGGCGTTATACTGACTGCAACGTCGGTCAGCATAACTGTTGAGACCCTTAAGGAAATGGGAAAGCTTTCAACACATTCGGGCAACGCTATACTCGGCGCTGCGCTGATCGACGATGTCCTCGGAATTATAGCTCTCACTATAATCACAAGCTTTGCCGATCCGTCGGTAAGCCTCGCGGTGGTAATGCTTAAGATCTTGCTGTTCTTCGCTTTCTGCGGACTCGTTGCGTTTTTGTTTATCAAATTTGTTCGGCCGTGGATGAACAGCTATCGAAAGGATCTCAAACGATTTAGCGTCCTCGCATTTGCTTTTTGTCTGCTTATGTCATACAGCGCGGAACACCTTTTCGGAGTTTCAGACATAACTGGTGCGTTTGTTGCGGGACTCATATTATCCGGAACGCGCAGAACGCCGTTCATGATAACGCGGTTTGAAACGGTGTCGTTCATGCTGCTATCACCCGTGTTTTTTGCGAGTGTCGGACTTAAGGTAACTATAAGCTCAATGGGACCGTCAATACTGATTTTTACCCTGCTTCTTCTGATTGTGGCGGTTGTTTCTAAAATTATCGGCTGCGGTCTGGGTGCCAAGGTCACGGGGTACACCAATATGCAGGCGGCAAAAATCGGAATTGGAATGGTCTCAAGAGGCGAAGTCGCGCTGATCGTGGCAAGCAAGGGAGCGGCACTGGGGCTTATGGTCCCCGAATTTTTTGCGCCTATAATAATTGTCGTTGTAGTTACAACAATTATAACTCCTATAATGCTGAAACTTATATACAAGTACCAGGCTGCGCACGAGGAGGAACTTATTGTTCCGACCACCCTGGTTGCAAGAGTGGACGAAAAACACGCTATCGAGGCTTCGGCTCTCAAAACGGCTTTCGAACACGCTGACTCCAGGCAGGAGCGTGAACGTGAGGAACGGCTCAGGGAATACAACAAAAAGTACGGACTCAATATCGACAAAGATATGTTTTATTAATTATCAAAAGCGCCGATCTTTACCGTCCGGCGCTTTTTTGATTTTTAAGCTGTTCCGTATTTGCGATTTTATTCATAATTCCGTCGGCGTCAATGCCGGGGTGCGTTACTCTGAGTCTTATTACCTGCTCGACAAACTCATGGTCAAGCTTGAGCTTTTCAGCGATTGCGGATGACGTTTCTTTTCTGTCCATGCGCTTCATTATATTTTGAATTGATTTTGGAAGATTTTTAACCGCCGCAGTCATGACAGCCTTATCTTTCTCCCCGATTTCCGATTTGGTCACGGAGTATCCGTCCACGTCCGCGATGATGTACGCCATAGTGAGCGGCAGCCCAAATCTGCGCTTTCCGCAGCTGCCCGGATTTAACAAAAGCTTCCCACCGGACCGCTCCTCAAAAAATCTGTGTGTATGTCCGAAAATGATTATGTCAGCATTAACATCCTTTGGCACATCCTTTCGGTTGTGAACAACAAAAAATTTCAGACCGCACAGCTTAAATTCGAGGCTTTTGGGAAGCTCGGAAGCCCAGCTCCCGTCATTGTTTCCGCGCACAGCAAACAGCGAAACGCCGGAACGCAAGTGTGACTTTAGTTCGTCCAAGGTCTCTTTATTATCAATATCACCGCCGTGAATTACCGCGTCGCTGTTCTTTATTTGCTCAGCAACTTCAGGACGCAGCAGTCCGTGAGTGTCGGATATGACCAAAATTTTCATGACATCACTTCCAAATATTCATAATATATTATTATAGCATGATAAAGTCGACAAATCAACACATCGCGTTCAAAAATGATTTTCTAAAGATTTTTAAATTTTTAGAATAAAAACCCTTGACAAATAATAAAAAATAAAGTATAATATTAGAGTTCTGTGTTAAAGAACTATATTAATTCGGACCTTTAGCTCAGTTGGTTAGAGCAACCGGCTCATAACCGGTCGGTCCGGGGTTCGAGTCCCTGAAGGTCCACCAGTGTAAAGCTCCCGAAATGCCCGATTTTGAGGCGTTTCGGGGGTTTTGTTTTTCCCGGAAATCCGTTTTGGTCGTTATTTGGTCGTTATTTAATGATCAATTATAAATTACTTTTTTCTATATTTTTGATTTCGGCTGTTTGGCTTATTCGGGATAGTCATTTCTATTAGACCGGTTTCAAGAGCCGGGCGCAGATAGTTTTTTCTGAATGTGGGGCGGTGGGAGAGGTTAAGGCGTTCCATCAGCTGCATTGCGGACAGTTCTTCGCCTCCCAAGCAGTCGAGCAGAGCTTTCACTTGGTCGCTTACTTGGTCGGTATCTTGGTCGGTATTGTTAAGATCCAGTAAAGCGTCACGGATGACATTCATCATCATTTCAACAAAATCGGCGCAATCGGCGCTTTTGTCCGACACCGCCAAAGCGTCGCAGTAATCCTTTTGGCGCTCCTTGATAAGCTCCTCGATCGGGAGCCATTCAAATATCTTGTTCCATAGCGCAAAAATAAATCAATACTCAAGGAAAATAAACGCCATATAGCTAAATAATATGCACCCCAAAAGTTAGACACTTTTGGAGGTGCATATCAAAAGCATAGGGTCGTTTCGTCACATCATTATTTTAACTTTTGTTTTTGTATTCCTTTCCGCTTACTCGTAGTCTACGACATTTATCCAGCTTTCGAGAAATTCTCTTTCTTCCGGCTTGTTTTTCACAAGCTGCGAGGCGGCGACGATTGGCAGCCACGACTGGACGTATTGAAGCGCCGTATCCGATTTTTTGCAGAACAGCTTTATATATTTCTCCGCGAGCGCGTCCTTTTTTTCAAGCTTAAACAACAGATATGTCCGCGCCACGTCCTCGGAGGCGTTGCCCTGTGTCGCGTGCGACCAGTCAAGAATATAAGGCGTTCCGTCTTTGGTAATTATCACGTTCGACGGGTTATAGTCGCCGTGCAGCACCTTTGTGTGTTTCTTCATGCCGTTTAGGCGGGTGTGAAGCTCGTATCTTGTCGTGGCGTCCAGATCGCTTTCGGAAATTTTTCTGTTCATTTTGTCATGTATCTTGTTGAGCAGCGGACATGACTTATTTTGTATCTCGATCTGAGTGTCAACAAACAGGTTGAGGTACTCCTCCTCTTTGTCGGGTTCCTTTTCCATAAGTGACGCGAGTGTCTCGCCCTCAATAAAATCAGTTATGATCGCCCACCTGCCGTCGATCTTGGTGACCTCGCGGATCCTTGGAATGTTCAGACCGGTTTCCTCGATACGTGCGGTGTTGAGCGCTTCGTTTAGCACATCCGCGGTTTTGTAGCTTGCGGCAAACACTTTGATCGCGGCGTCTCCGTCGCGATATACGGTTTTGTCGGGTCGGGTCGCAATAACATTATTTAAATTCATCTTAAATCTCCTTTCCGTAATATACGCTTTTATATATATCCTTAAGCTCGCTTATCAGCGGATAGCGCGGGTTGGCGCCGGTACACTGATCGTCAAACGCCATCTCGGTCATCTCGTCAAGAGTTTCAAGGAATTTATCTTCCTCCACACCGTAGTCGCGGATCGTCTTTTTAATGCCGATTGCGTCTTTAAGCTCCTCGATTTTTGCAATAAGCTTTTCAAGTTTTTCCTCATCGGTTTTTCCGCCCAAATGCAGAAAGTCGGCTATCTCGGCATATCTTTCAAGCGCGTGCGGGTGGTCGTACTGAGAGAATGTTCCCATTTTCTGCGGAGCTTCCGCCGCGTTATATCGCATAACGTCGCATATAAGCAGCGCATTGGCAATGCCGTGCGGAATGTGATGATAAGCTCCCAGTTTATGAGCAAGCGAATGGCATACTCCAAGGAAAGCGTTTGCGAACGCCATACCCGCCATACATGAGGCGTGAGCCATTTTCTCCCGCGCTTTCGGGTTTTCGGCTCCCTCGGCGTATGCCGCGGGCAGGTACTCAAATATAGTCTCAATAGCCTTTAATGCAATGCCGTCGGTGAACTCGGTCGCCATTACCGAAACATAAGCTTCAAGCGCATGAGTCAGAGCGTCAATTCCTGATGCGGAAGTCAGACCTTTAGGCATATTCATCATGAGATCGGCGTCGACTATTGCCATATCGGGCATCAGCTCGTAGTCGGCAAGCGGGTATTTTATGCCGGTCTTTTCGTCGGTGATAACGGCGAACGGCGTGACCTCGGAGCCTGTTCCTGCGGAGGTTGGTACTGCTATGAAGTCGGCTTTTTCTCCCATATGCGGGAAGGTGTAAACGCGCTTCCTTATATCAATAAATCGCATCGCCATATCCATGAAATCAGCCTCAGGATGCTCGTACAGCACCCACATGATCTTGCCAGCGTCCATTGCGGATCCGCCGCCAAGCGCTATGATAACGTCCGGCTCAAAGGCGCGCATAGCCTCTGCGCCTTCTTTGGCTGAGGCGAGCGAGGGGTCGGGCGCCACGTTAAAAAATGTGGTGTGCGTTATCCCCATTTCGTCGAGCTTATCGGTGATAGCTTTTGAATATCCGTTTTTGTACAAAAATTCGTCGGTCACTATAAACGCTTTCTTTTTGTTCATCACGGTTTTAAGCTCTTCAAGAGCGACCGGCAGACAGCCTCTTTTGATATACACTTTTTCGGGCGTTCTGAACCACAGCATATTCTCTCTCCTCTCCGCCACGGTTTTTATGTTGATAAGATGTTTAACACCAACGTTCTCGGATACCGAGTTGCCGCCCCATGAGCCGCAGCCCAAGGTCAGCGAGGGGGTCAGCTTAAAATTATAAAGGTCTCCTATACCGCCGTGGGACGACGGAGTGTTCACAAGTATGCGGCAGGTTTTCATTCTC
>CANQKP010000110.1 GCA_947624495.1 uncultured Monoglobus sp.
CCAAACGGTTCGATGTTCTGCCACACTTGCAGGGTTCCGGTATAAGATAGGATATATCGCGTGTTCTGTATCTTATGACCGGCATCGCTTCCTTGGCAAGAGTCGTTATAACAACCTCGCCCGCCTCGCCCGGAGGCAGCACATCGCCGGTCTTTGGATCAACGATTTCAACGATGAACATATCCTCGTTGATGTGTTCGCCGCACTTGTAGATACACTCTCCCGAAACGCCGGGTCCCATTACCTCGGTCAAACCATAATTTGATGTAACCAGCATATTAAGCGACTGCTCAAGATTTGAGCGCATATTTTCGCTCATAGCCTCGGAGCCGAACAAACCATACTTGAGTCTGAGCTTTTTAAGCAAGTCCTTCTCCTTGATTTGCTCTGCCAGATATGTAGCGTAAGACGGGGTCGCAACCAGTCCGGTAGCGCCGAAGTCCTCCATAAGCATAAGCTGACGCTGAGTGTTTCCGCTGGAAATAGGCACTATCGTGGCACCGACCTTTTCAATGCCGTAATGCAAGCCAAATCCGCCGGTGAAAAGACCGTATCCGAACGATATCTGCACAACATCGGTCTCGTCAATTCCCGCTCCCATAACTATTCTCGCAATCGCCTCCGACCACGTTTCAAGATCCTTTCCGGTGTAGCCGGCGACAACAGGCTTTCCGGTCGTTCCGGATGAGGCGTGAATTCTGACAATATTTTTCATCGGTTCCGCAAACAGACCGAACGGATAGTTATCCCTGAGGTCATCCTTTGTGGTAAACGGCAAATTCTTAAGGTCGTCAAGCGACTTGATCTTGTCGGGAACAATTCCGAGATTATCGAATCTGTCACGGTAGAACTTAACGTTTTTATACGCTTTGTTGATCATATAGCGCAGACGCTCAAGCTGTATCTCCTCAATTTTTGAATGGTCCTTTTCGCACTCGATATCCTTATTCCATATCTTTACTTGTTCTTTCATTTTTTATCTCCTTTTTTCGATTTGATTTCCACTGTAATATCATCATTATTTTCATCAACAAAAGCTTCGGAACCGTGGATAAGCTGTCCTGCTATAAGCATTTGCGCCAGTTTATCCTCAATGTGCTTTTCGATAAACCTTCGCATAGGTCGGGCGCCGTACTGCTTGTTATATGACTTGTCGACCACAAGCGACTTGGCGGCTTCTGTCACACTCAGCTCAATATCTTTTTCGCGAAGTCCTTCGCGCAAATCATTAAGCATAAGATCAACTATTTTGATTAGCTCGTCCTTTGTCAGCTCGCTGAAAATAACAACATCGTCCACACGGTTTAAAAATTCGGGTCTGAACAGCTGCTTTAAGGCGCGGTCGATTTTTATCCTCGTTGCCTCCTCAGTTTCGTTAAAGCCCACAACGTTTGATTTGTTGTCGCTTCCCGCGTTTGATGTCATGATTATGATCGTATTTTCAAACGAAACGACCTTGCCGTGGCTGTCAGTCAGCTTTCCGTCGTCCAAGATCTGAAGCAGGATGTTAAAGACATCCTCATGCGCCTTTTCGATCTCGTCAAGAAGTATAACGCTGTATGGTCTGCGGCGTATTTTTTCGGTAAGCTGTCCCGCGTCGTCATATCCGACATATCCCGGCGGCGAGCCGATAATCTTGGACACGGAGTGTTTTTCCATGTACTCGGACATATCCAGACGTATAAGCGACTCTTCGCCGTCAAAGACCTCTCTCGCGATCTGCTTTGCCAGCTCGGTCTTGCCGACGCCGGTGGGACCCACGAATATAAATGACACCGGACGGCGTTTCAGGTTTATGCCGGCTCTCTTTCGCCTTATGGCGCTTGCCGCACTGCTCACCGCTTCGTTCTGTCCGATAACGCCTTTGTGCAGTCTGTTTTCCAAATCGGTCAGCCGCTCCGACTCGTACTCGCTGATATGTTTAACAGGGATCTTTGTCCATGTCTCAATAACAGCGGCAATATCCTCAGGCTCTATATATTTAACCGATTTCTTTTGGGTCTCCTCGATTTTTGATTTAAGCTGAAGCTCTCTGACCTTAAGATCCGCAGCAGTACGGTAATCATCCGCGGCGGCAGCCTCATCCTTTTTGCTCAGCGTATCGTCAAGTTCCGTCCGAAGCCTTTCAAGCTCTATCAGCTCAGAATTGCCAAGGTTCACCTTGGACGCCGCTTCGTCTATAACGTCAATAGCCTTATCCGGCAGAAATCTGTCCTGAATATAACGCTCCGAAAGGATAGCTGCGGTCCGTATTATGTCATCGGTAATTTTTACACAGTGGTAATTTTCATAGTATCCCTTTATTCCCTTGAGAATTTCAATTGTTTCCTCAACAGTCGGCTCGTCAACCATAACAGTCTGGAAACGCCGTTCAAGAGCGGAGTCTTTCTCGATGTGCTTGCGATATTCTTCAATCGTCGTCGCGCCGATCACCTGTATCTCGCCTTTTGACAGAGCAGGCTTTAAAATATTACCGGCGTTCATACCGCCCTCGGCGTCTCCGGCAGAAGCTATCGTGTGTATCTCATCTATCACAAGAATTATATTCCCCGCCTTTTTGACCTCTTGTATAATGTTTCTGAGGCGCGACTCAAATTGACCGCGGAACTGAGTCCCCGCGATGACCGAAGTCATATCCAGCAGGTAAATCTCGTAATTCAAGAGCTTATGCGGGACCTCACCGTTTGCGATGCGCAAAGCAATGCCCTCAGCAATAGCCGTTTTTCCGACGCCCGGCTCACCTATTAAGCACGGATTGTTTTTGGTTCTCCTGTTAAGTATCTGGATAGTGCGGTCGATTTCGCTGTTTCTGCCTATGACCGCGTCGATCTGACCATCCTGCGCTCTTGCGGTCAGGTTGATGCCGTATGTGTCAAGCATTCGGTTTTTTTTGTGCTTTTTTTCCTTAACTTTGGCAGGACCCGAAGCTGCGCCGTGGTCATCTCGGTTATCCTGTCCTGAACCGGGAAATGAAAACTTATTAAAAAAATCAAACGGATTGCGCTGCTTGCTGCGGCTCATTTCCTCTTCCCGGTTTTCGTCAGAGTCATCATCGTCCGCATCGTCACCGCTTTCCATAGAGACAAGGTCGGCATCGCCGCTAAGCTCCTTGCGCAGCATATTTATGCTTTCGCCGATATCAAAGCTGTCGCCCATTTCATCCAAAACAGAGCTCATTTCCGTGTTAAGTCTATCCATCTCCTCCGGATCAACACCCATCTTTTTTAAAATATTATCAACCGGACCCAAATTCAGTTCTTTTGCGCATGAAAGGCAGTAGCCCTCATTGCGCTGGCTGCCGTCCGGGCTGATTTTTGATATAAACACTACCGCAATGTTTTTGTGACATCTGCAGCAAAGCATTCTACCCCTCCTAAACTGTTGGTATTCATATATTATAGCATAAGAATATAAGTTTAGCAACAGTTAATTTAAATTTTCTGAACTGACGAATTCAGTTGACAAAACATCGCATTGTATTATATAATTAAAACACCAGTTTATTTAAAAACGGAGGGATTATATGTCGCTGCCCGGTTTTTTGCCTAAAAATAACGGAACCCCGTTGTATTTGCAGCTTAAAGAGGCATTGGTCAATGATATAAAATTAGGAAAATTTGAAAATATGCAGAAGCTTCCTTCGCGCAGAAAACTGTCAAGAGAGCTTAACCTCAGTACAACAACAATAAACAACGCATATCAGGCGCTTGTAGACGAAGGCTACGCGGTGACAGTTGACCGCAGCGGTTTTTTTGTTAAGTCACCGTTTAATGATATTGTCGAAAACGATTTTATATGGGAAAAGAACAATGTATACACCTATAATTTTTCTTATAATAATTGTGACTCAACTGCGCTCAAAGATATTAATTTGAAGCTTTTTGATAAAATTTCACAGGAACCGGAATATATTGAACAAATTACCCGTCACGGAAACAAGCGCGGTGAAAAAGATTTTCGAACCGCACTGACCAAATATATGTATGAACAGCGCGGTATAAGCTGTTCGATCAAAGATATTTTTTTAGGCGCGGGAATTCAGTATTTGCTCACCGTGTTGGTAATGACACTGGGAATGGACAAGGTTTACGGCTTTGAAAACCCCACAGATTATAAAATGTATATCTGGCTTAAGAACTTGGGTGTTGATATAAAACTCATTAATATATCTGTCGGAAAACCGATCACCCCGACCGAGCTTGACGCCGCCGGTATCGACGTCATGTTTGTTATGCCCGAAAACCAGCTTCCGACCGGCAGAAGAATGCACATCGGCGAGCGGGTAAAACTTGCGGATTGGTGCAAAAAACGCGGGAAATATATTGTTGAGGTCGCAACCGACGGAAATCTTTGCCACACAGACAAAAAGTTTTCTTCGCTGTATTCTTTATCCGGCGGGCAAAACATTATATATCTCGAAAGTTTTGAGTATACTCTGACATCAAACACAAAAGCGTCATTTATGGTGCTTCCGAGCGGCATGATAGAAACTGTTACAAATCGGCTTGAGGCATATTCGCCGTTGGTCACGATAACCGAGCAGTGCATATATCAGAATATTATTAACAGCGGCAAATTAAATAAAATCATAAAGTATAACAACAAAATTATGGGAAGAAAAAGGAACTTCCTGATAGAACGCGTGAAAAACTCAAGACTCGGGAACTGCCTTAAAATGATAAATCATGAATCCGGCATGAATATGCTTGGTCTGCTGAACAGCACAATGAGCGGAGCCGAACTTACCCAGGCAGCATTTGACAAGGGCGTAAAAATTTTTGAAATGAACAAGTTTCTGCTCTCTCCAAATCCCGAAATTGAACATAATGCCTTTGTGTTCGGCTATGCAGGATTAAGCATGGAAGATATTGACAGCGCGGTATCTTTACTTGAACAGGTCTGGATACCATAAGACCGCTGAGCTTTAATTCTCAGCGGTCACGCGACAATATTAGGTTAATTATATCCAAAATATCGGCATAATCCATAATTTCACGTTCAGAAAGTATGTCTGAACCGCATTCCTCTACCAGAATTTTAAGTTCGTCTTTGTACGCTTTCAGTCTGAAATTCACAAAGCCGTCTATGTTCATTTTTGTGTCATATTCAAAAAAATCTATAAGCTTGTTTTTTATATATTCAAGGTGCCGGAGCTTGTATCGGCTGCTTATTATATCGCATACGCTTTCGTAAACAGCGTCGCGGTCATCATCACTGAGTTCTCCGAACACTTCATCAATACTGTCATAAATCAGCCGTGAGCGATATTTTGCCACAAGCCAGCCCGCTATAAGCTCAGCGGTGTGGTTGTCCATTTCTTCGCTCTCGGCTTCAAGGACTCCGCTGTCCTCAAGCTCATTTATATCCATCGTGTCAATCACCTCCGCACAGTATGCTGCCATAATCTTTAAGTTTCCCATATGACGCCTGAAAATATTCTATATTCAAGCTGTTTAAAAACGCCCTGATCTCGCCGCTCACGCTCCCGAAAAATACCAATGTGCTGCCTATAAGCCCGCTCGCGCCGCCGATGAAGCCGTGGTCATATCCAGAAAGCTCCACTGATCCCGGCTTGATTTGCAGTACATTTATATCGGGAAGTTCGGAAAGACTGCGGAAAATCGACGCGTCCTCGGTAATCGCCGCGGCGCCGCTTACGATACACAAGCTGCACTTTGCGTACCCCTGACGGGTGTCTATAATTTTAAAGCCGTGACGTTTATAGTATTCTAAAATCACAGGCTCTATATACCGCGTATTTGAGATTACATAATTTCCCAGCCTCGCTGCATTATATGCAATATCGCTCGGATAAGTGTCCGACGGAGTCATCTCTCCCGATATCACTGTAATGTTTTGCAGAGATTTTTTGTAGTATTCAAAACATTCCGGTGCGCACACTGCACAGGATTTGCTAAAAAAATGTATTTGCATATCCGGATGTGTCGCGGTAGCGTTGGAAATATTTTTAAGTTCAATTGTTCTTACTATATTATTCCCCGGAAACCTGCGTTCTATATTGTCAATAATTTCTCTGCAGCAATTTTTGTCAATAATAATATTCAAATATATCACTCCCAAAATGCGAATAATAAAAATCATACGAATAAAAATAAGACAGAGAGGTGAATTAATTATGTCTAATATAAACTGCGCCGAAGCCGGATGTTCATATATGCGCGACGGAAAATGCACACTGAGCATCATAGCTCCGGCGGCAGCAGATAATCAGAAAAGCGGCGCACCGTGTCCTTACTACCAAACATACGGAAAGGACAAACGGGATTTTACTTAAGGTAGCTCAGCGCAAAGTCGCAGAAAATTTCGGCGCCGTATTCAATGCACTTGTCCGACGGATCGAACTTCTCGCTGTGAAGCGGATAAGGCTCGCTGCCTTCCTCGGTGCAGCCAAGCCAGAACAGAGCCGAGGTCTTAACAGCGTCTGTAAGATATGAAAAGTCCTCGCCCGCCATGGTCGGTTGTTCGATTTTTATTGTTTTAACGTAATTCTCAGCCGATTTAACCAGCATATCAATAGTTGCGCTATCGTTTTTAAGAGGCTTGAACAGAGGGCGATACTCATATTCATAATCCGCTCCGTATACAGCGCACAGCTGCTTTGCGGCGTTTTCTATTCCGGCTCTCAGCAGTTCACGGTCCGCGTCCGAAAAGACCCGAACCGAACCGCCGATCTGCGCGGTATCGGGTATAACGTTGTATGCGCTGCCGCCGTATATTTTGCAGACCGAAACAGCGGCAGGATCTAACGGGCTTATGATACGGGTCGGCAGATTTTCAATAATATCAACCAACCGCGCTGCAATCGAGATCGGGTCGACGCACTTGTCGGGCGTAGCCGCGTGACCGCCCCTGCCCTTGATTAACAGGTCAAACTCGTCCGGACAAGCGTAAAATGCGCCGTGCTTAAACCCCGCCGTTCCAACATTAAGAGACGGTTCCACGTGAAGCGCTATACAGCAGTCAACATTAGGGTTTTCAAGAACGCCCTCGGCTATCATCGGTTCAG
>CANQKP010000111.1 GCA_947624495.1 uncultured Monoglobus sp.
GAATCCAGATCCAGAAGACGTATGATCTGTCCTGTCACTGTGGTTCCCACGTTTGCGCCGGTGATAATTCCGAGAGCGCCCTGTTCGTCAACCGCTTTTTTAACTCCCTGAGCCAGCACGTTTCCAAAACCCATAAGCGGCACCGTAGCTCCGGCTCCGGCATATTCCGCTATTTTTTCGTAAATCCCCAATCCGCCGAGAGCCGCGCCGATCACAACATAGAGCACCAGTATTCTCGCCGGAGTCAGTTTTGTTTTGTCTATAAGCACCTGGGCGATCGCGCAGATCAGACCGCCTACCCAGAACGCGTTTATATACTGCATAAGATCCATAGTATTCTCTCCTTATTCCGTTTTGTTGGAAATCGCTACCGCGTGGGCTATGCCCGGCACCGATTCGCCCTGCATGGTCGAGGTCGGGCTTAGAAGCGCGCCTGTGCCGAGCACCAGCACGTTATTCAGCTTTCCGCTTTTCATCATTTCATAAACGTATCCGCATACCGTCACTGCTATACAGCCGCAGCCGCTGCCTCCTGCGTGAACGTCCTGCGTCTCCATATCATATATCATGCACCCGGAGTCGCCGTAGTTGTCGCTCATGTTAAATCCGTTGGCGTTCATCATGTTTATAACTATCTCCCTGCCAACCTTGCCGAGATCGCCGGTCAGTATCAGGTCGTAGCTTTCGGGCGACCGACCGGTGTCCTTGAAATGCGCGCACAGAGTGTCAATTGCCGCCGGCGCCATCGCTCCGCCCATGTTGTTCTGGTCGATAACGCCGAAGTCGACGACCTTGCCGGTGGTGACGTGGGTTATATACGGTCCGCCCCCGTCCGCCTCAAGCACCGCCGCCGCTGCTCCGGTGACCGTCCACTGTGCTGTGGGCGTGCGCTGACCGCCGTATTCCAAGGGGTTACGGTACTGGCGTTCCGCAGTGCAGAAATGGCTGGACGCCACAGCCACGGCGGTGTTGTTCCCGCCGCCGTCTATCGCTACCGCGCCGAGACTCAGACCCTCAATCATGGTCGAGCAGGCGCCGTACAGTCCGTAGTACGGGAACCCTAATTCTCTTGCGCTGAAGCCGGAGCTTATGCATTGATTGAGCAGGTCGCCGGCAAATGCGCAGTCTATATCATCCGCTTTCTTTCCCGCCTTTTGCACCGCAAGCTTTGCCGCTTCCTTCTGCATTTTGCTTTCGGTCTTTTCCCATGTCTTTTCGCCCCATTCCGCGTCCTTCATGTGAACGTCAAAGTACGGCGAGAGCGGACCCTCGCTTTCTTTTGTTCCGACGATCGTCGCCGTGCTTGATATTGTGACCGGACGGGTCATGCCTATTGTCTGTCTTCCGAGTCGTACCGCCATACTTAGCCTCCTATGATCATTTTATATAAAAAGTATATTACACCCACAACCACCGATGATGTTATTCCGTAGACCAGCACCGGTCCCGCGACCACGAACATCTTTGCCGCCATACCGGTCACAAGCCCCTCGCGCTTAAACTCCATTGCCGGAGACGCCACCGAGTTGGCAAAGCCGGTTATCGGCACTATCGTTCCCGCGCCGGCGTGCTTGGCTATTCCCGGATAAATGTCAAGTCCCGTCAGCAGAGCGCCGAGGAAAACCAAAGTGACGCTGACCGCAGTTTTGGCGCTGTCTGTGTCCATATTGCACACATTTTTGTAAAAGTCGCCGATAAGCTGCCCGACCACGCAGATAAGCCCGCCCACAACAAAGGCTATAGCCACATTCTTTGCCATAGGGCTTTTCGGCGCGGTCTTGTCCAAATAATTAAGATAATCGTTGTTTTTGTTCTGAGCCATTTTAAAATCTCCTTTTTGACAGTATTTTGCCCGACGGCTGATAAATTATGCAAAACGTGCAGAATTTGTAAGCCTAAAATTTTTCGTCTCGCTTTATTCGGATAATTTTGCACAATATTTTAGTTTGTCAAGGCTAACTGATTGTTAAAATGCCCGAAATAAATATTTTTAAAAAAATCTATTGACAAACTCGGTTAGTCGTGGTAAACTTTTGAATAGTTAGATGAGCCTAACTATTTTAAATACCCCGCCGGAAGAGCGAAGCATTTGCCGCTTGCGGCAAAACGAGCAAATAGGCGAGGCAAAAAAGCGCCGCAAGGCGGTGCAGAAAAACGCCGAAGGCGCGCAGGGCTCCCAAAATGCGCCAGCGAAGCGCACATTTTGGGAAAGAGGAGCGCCCGCCGGAGGAGCGAAGCTTTTGCCGCTAGCGGCAAAACGAGCAAATAGGCGAGGCGCGACGAAGAAGGGATGGTGCGGCATTATGCCTTTATCTATGATGAATATAGGGGAAAAGGGCAAGGTTGTGAAGGTGACAGGCAGGGACGATACCAGACAGTTCCTTGAGAACCTGGGTTTTGTTCAGGGCAGCGAGGTCACTGTTGTGTCCGAAACGTCCGGCAACCTTATTGTAAACGTAAAAGACACCCGCGTGGCTATCGACAAGTCAATGGCTAACCGGATTGTGGTTTAAAGGCGGGTTTAAAACTTAATACAGAAAGGACATGGTGATCATGAGAACTCTCAAGGATGTTAAAATCGGAGAGACGGTTAAAGTTACGCGCCTGAACGGCAGCGGTGCGGTTAAGCGCAGGATTATGGATATGGGGATAACCAAGGGAACCGAGGTTTATGTCCGCAAGGTTGCGCCTTTGGGCGATCCCGTGGAACTGACGGTACGCGGCTATGAGCTTTCGATCAGAAAGGCTGACGCCGAAATGGTGGAGATCGCATAGTTTAATTTTATATGTAAATTATTATTTTGCGCCGGGGTTAGCTGCGGCTAATTTCAGCGCGGATTTTTTGCGGCAAGGTTAGCCGCCGCTAATTTTGAAATCGGGGAAAAACGGTTTTGTATTGAAATTCGCGGGCAGAACAAAAGGCATTTTTGAATGTGTGAACGCGTATTTTCTATTCGCTGATCGCTGATCCCTATGTTAGGAGGAAAATTTATGTCAATCAAAATCGCGCTTGCCGGAAACCCAAACTCCGGCAAGACCACGCTGTTTAACGCACTGACCGGTTCCAATCAGTTTGTGGGAAACTGGCCCGGCGTTACGGTTGAGAAGAAGGAGGGTAAGCTCCGGGGCTACAAGGACGTTACCATAACCGACCTGCCGGGTATCTACTCTCTGTCGCCCTACACTCTTGAGGAGGTTGTGGCGAGAAATTATCTGATAAACGAGCGTCCCGATGTTATCCTTAACATAATCGACGGAACAAATTTAGAGCGCAACCTCTATCTTACAACGCAGCTGACCGAGCTGGGAATACCCGTTCTTATGGCTGTCAACATGATGGATGTTGTGAAAAAGAACGGCGACGCGATCAACGCCGAAAGGCTTTCAAACGAACTGGGGTGCCAGGTCGTATCAATATCGGCGCTTAAGGGTACCGGAATTAAGGAGGCTGCCGCAAAGGCGGTCAAGCTGGCGGAGAAGAAGAGCGCCGCACCCAAGCACAGCTTTGACAGAAAGGTCGAGGAATGGATATCCGAGATATCCGAAAGGCTGGGAGACACAATTCCGGAGGCTCAAAAGCGGTTCTACGCCGTAAAGCTGTTTGAAAACGACAACAAGATAGGCTCCGCTTTAAAGAAGGTCCCGGACGTTTCGGATATAATCAAACAAGCCGAGACCGAGCTGGACGACGACACCGAGAGCATTATTACCAACGAAAGATATAATTACATAGCTTCAATAATCAAGCATTGTTATAAGAAAAAGACTTCAAAAGCCCTGACCGCGTCCGACAAGATAGACAGGGTTGTCACCAACCGCTGGGCGGCGCTGCCGATATTCGCGGTCGTTATGATAATCGTTTACTACATCTCGGTAACAACCGTGGGTACATGGGCGACGGACTGGGCAAACGACGGACTGTTCGGCGACGGTTTCCACCTGTTCGGTATAGGTTCTTCCGCGTACGAGGAAGCATCCGCCGACTATGAGATCGAAGCGGCAAAGGCGGACGCGTTCATCGCGGCAGCGGAAGAGGAAGGTATTGACACCTCGGCGCTCAGCGAGACCTTAGAGTCCGAAGAGCCTGACGAAAGTGTTATAGATGAATTTGTTGCGGCTGCTGCGGGCATAAGCGCTGTTGCCGATATAGAAAATGAAGACGGAGAGACAGAAGAGTCGGTTTTGGTTGACGCGGAGGAGTTTGAAGCTGCTCTTGCTGCCGAGGAACCCGATCCCGCTGACTTTGGAGTATGGGTTCCCGGTATTCCCGTTCTGTTTGAGGGTCTGCTTGACAAAGCCGGCTGCGCCGATTGGCTCAAGAGCCTGATACTCGACGGTATAGTCGCAGGCGTCGGTGCGGTTTTGGGTTTTGTTCCTCAGATGCTGGTGCTGTTCTTCTTCCTTGCAATTCTTGAATCCTGCGGATATATGGCGCGTGTCGCGTTTATCATGGACAGGATATTCAGAAGGTTCGGACTTTCGGGCAAATCGTTCATACCCATGCTGATAGGCACAGGCTGCGGTGTTCCGGGTATAATGGCATCCCGAACGATAGAGAACGAGCGCGACCGCAGAATGACAATAATGACAACGACATTTATCCCATGCGGAGCCAAGCTGCCGATTATTGCTCTTATCGCGGGCGCTCTGCTTGGCGGAGCATGGTGGGTCGCTCCCAGCGCATATTTTGTTGGCGTTGCGGCAATCGTGATCTCCGGTATAATTCTTAAAAAGACAAAGATGTTCGCCGGTGATCCCGCACCGTTTGTTATGGAGCTTCCCGCGTACCATATGCCCACGGCGGGCAACGTTCTGCGCAGTATGTGGGAGCGCGCATGGTCATTTATCAAGAAAGCGGGAACGATAATCCTGCTCTCCACAATTGCGTTGTGGTTCCTGCAAAGCTTCGGATTTGAGGACGGAAGCTTCGGTATGGTCGAGGAACTCGATAACTCGATACTTGCCGGAATTGGCAGCGTTATCGCACCCTTGTTCGCACCCCTCGGCTGGGGCGGCTGGCAGGCGGCTGTCGCGGCTGTTACCGGTCTTATCGCAAAGGAGAACGTTGTCGGAACCTTCGGCGTGCTGTACGGCTTTGCCGAGGTCGCCGAGGACGGAGCGGAGATCTGGGGCAGTCTGGCGGCAAGCTTTACCGCAATATCCGCCTATTCGTTCCTGGTATTCAACCTGCTTTGCGCACCCTGTTTTGCGGCTATGGGAGCAATCAAGCGCGAGATGAACAATACAAAGTGGTTCTGGTTCGCTATCGGTTATCAGACGGTGTTCGCGTATCTGGTATCGCTTGTTATCTACCAGATAGGTACACTGTTTACGGGCGGCGGTTTCGCTATCGGAACAATCGTTGCGATATTGGTTATCATTTTAGGAATTTACCTGCTGTTTAGACCGCAGAAGAACATCAGCGCCGCGCCCAACACGGTAAAATCTAAAGCATAGGATTTGGGAGTGATTATATGGTTGCCACAATAATAATTTCTATCATACTGCTTGCTGTCGTGATATTGATTATCAGAAAGCTGGTCTCGGACAAGAAAAAAGGCAAAAGCAGCTGCGGGTGCGGCTGTGAGGGCTGCGCCATGCAGGAGAGCTGCAAACGTAGGGATTAGCGATTAGTAAATAGCGAATACGCGTTCTGAAACAGTGCGTAAATGTTACCCTATCCCCGCGTCCGTAGGAGATTTTCTCGTGTGACTCAACTTGCGGTGTAAATATCTACCCCTTCCGTCAGGCTTCGCCTGACACCTCCCCCTCCTTTCCAAGGAAGGGGAGGCAATCGGGCGGATTGCGACGATGCGGGGTGGTATAAATAAGGAGTGTATTATGAGTGTTGTAATCGTCGGTGGTCATGATCGTATGCACTGCCGCTACAAAGAAATATGCAAAAAATACGGATGTAAATGTAAGGTGTTTACCCAATGTCCCGGTGATTTTAAAAACAAAATCGGCTCCCCTAACATTGTGGTTTTGTTCACCGGGACAGTGGCGCACAAAATGGTCAATGTTGCCGAGGCAAGGGCAAAACAGACCGGCGCGTATATCGCCAGAAGCCACACGTCAAGCGCTTTCGCGCTAAACGATATTTTGAGCGAATATTTTTCCGAAAACAGAGTATAGTCTCCGCTCCGAATGCGCAGGAGTTTTTAAAAGCATTTGAGTTAGCTTTGACTAACCTAAAAACACGGCGGGAGCATATTTTTTTAGACATGGGTTAGTTGCTGCTAACTATGTAATTTTCGTGCAGCGGGGTATAATAGGTGTAAGGTCTGCGCATTGCGGAGCGCCTTAATCAAAATACTTGAGGTGATATTATGACGGAAGAGTTAATTGCTCGTCACTGTTCTCCTGCGCTGGCGGGGATAAAGCCGGCAAATATCGTAAGCTGCCTGAAGGACAGCTGCCCGGACGTGGAAGCCGAGCTTATAAGGCTGAACCTTGGACTTAACAGCAGCGGGATTTATCTGAGGGTCCTGCGCGAGTGTAAAAGGCGGGTACTTGTAATGGTGTACCGCAGTGATAAGCTTGCCGAATACCTGACCCGTCCGGAAATTCTCGGTTTTATGAGGTCAGTGGGCTATTCAGAGGTGTTTGACCTTGAGGCATATTTGCAGCGGCTTTCGGAGCGTGTGTCCTGCGGCGGAGGCTTCCCGCACGAAATAGGAGCGTTTTTAGGGTATCCTCTTCATGATATAGAGGGATTTATAAACCATAAGGACACCGGATGCAAGCTGACAGGGTATTGGAAGGTCTATGAAAACGCCGATGAGGCAAAGCGTATTTTTTCAATATATGACGCCTGCCGCAGGGCGGTTGTGCGTCGGGTAAATTCCGGAGCGCATCTTACCGAAATGTTTGCGTGACGGTAACGGGTACGGAAAAAATAAAATTCAATCATAAACTACATTTTTTAAGCCTGCAAATAAAAAGTCAATAGGAAAATGAAAAAAATATAAAAAAGATTTATGCAGAAAGAAAGATACCGAAA
>CANQKP010000112.1 GCA_947624495.1 uncultured Monoglobus sp.
AGCTCAAAGTTCGGAGTGCCGCCTGAGCGCGCGCCGTCCAGATCCACCACATGGATGAACTCACCGCCGAGCCGTTCCCACTCCTGTGCCGCCTCAATCGGGCTTTGACCGAAAACGGTCTTTTGGGAGTAGTCTCCCCTCCTCAGCCGCACGCACTCGCCGCCGATTATATCTATCGCGGGATAGATCCTCATGAGCCGATCTCCCCCTTCACACGCATTACAATATCCATGATCTTGTCGCGCTTAAGCTTCATGCTGACCCGGTTGACGACCAGTCTCGCCGAGAGGTCGCACACGTCCTCAAGCACTGTCAGTCCGTTTTCCTTAAGCGTCTTTCCGCTCTCCACAATATCCACAATCACGTCCGAAAGCCCCACCAGCGGTCCAAGCTCCACTGAGCCGTTCAGCTTGATGATATCGACCGTCCTGCCCTTGACCTTCTGGAAATATTCTCTGGCAATGTCCGGGTACTTGCTGGCGACGCGGGTGATGTTGCGTCC
This sequence comes from uncultured Monoglobus sp., assembly GCA_947624495.1. Classification (GTDB taxonomy): domain Bacteria; phylum Bacillota; class Clostridia; order Monoglobales; family Monoglobaceae; genus Monoglobus. Next base: position 503 of record CANQKP010000112.1, read on the forward strand.
CTCAAGTCTGCCCTTCATTTCGGGCGGACCCGCCACAGCCATCTTGCAGGCTCCGAAGCCCAGATCCAGGACCTCGTAAAGGTTCTTGTCACTCTCAAGAAGTGTGTCCTTGCCGACAATGCCCATATCCGCCGCGCCGTACTCCACATAGGTCGGCACATCCGAGGCTTTGACCAGTATGAACTTCATCTTGTTCTTCTCATCGGTGAATATAAGCTTGCGGCTCTTTTCCCTGAGTGCCGCAACTTCAAACCCGATGCGTTCAAAAATATCGACCGACAGCTCCGCCAGTCTTCCCTTGGCGAGCGCAACGGTGACGTAATCTCCGATCTTGGCTCTGTCCCCGTCCGACTGCTCCTCATACAGCGTTGCGAGTATGCGCTCCACGCCTATAGCAATGCCGGTCGCGGGCAGGTCCCTGCCGAACTTTTTTAGCAGACCGTCGTACCTGCCGCCGCTGCACACCGGAAATCCCACACCGTATGTAAAGCCGCGTATGATTATGCCGGTGTAGTAGTCAATGTTCTGCACCATTCCGAGGTCGAACGATATGTATTGGTCAAGCTTTTTCGAAACGAGTATCTCATAAACCTCTTTCAGGTTTATCAGCGCGTCCCTTGAGCGGCTGTTAAGGCTCTTGTCGCCGATAGCCTCATCGATTATCTCAACGCCGCCGAACATGGTCGAAAGACCGGCAAACCTGCGGCGCATATCCTCGCTTATGTCAAATGCGTCAAGCAGATTCTCGACCGCGATGAAGTCCTTGTCGTTTATGTGGCGGCGCAGGATCCCGCTTTCCTCTTCCGAAAGCCCCGCCTGCTCAATAAGACCCTTAAAGAACTCCACCTGACCCAAGTCGATCTTAAAATTCTTTATTCCGGATCTCAAAAGTGTCTCGACCGCTATGCAAATGACCTCGGCGTCCGCCGCCGGACCGCTCTCACCTATCAGCTCCACGCCCGTCTGAGTAAACTCCCTCTGGCGCGCCTGGCTGAAATTCTCCTCATTCCTGAAAGCGCTGCCCGAATACGAGACTCTGACCGGAATATCCTTAGGGTCAGCCTTTGTCGCCACCATTCTCGCTACCGACGTTGTGATGTCGGGTCTGAGGGCGAGCATTCTGCCGTTGGTATCAAAGAACTTGAACATATGCTCCGCCTGGGTCGGCGTGGTGACGTTGTACACGTCAAAATACTCAAATGTGGGCGTCATGACGGGGCGGTACCCGAAACTTCGGAACACCTCCATCGCCGTATTCTGTATCTTCAGCTTAAGCTCGCACTCGTCGCAAAGCACGTCCGCCAGTCCGGTGGGAGTGTGAGTTATTCTGCCAATATTCAAATATATCACTCCAAAATTTGTAATCCTATGGAAGTCCGTTTTTTCCATAAAGTTTATTATAACACTCATGGCGTGCATAAGTCAATATATTTATTGCAAAATTTGCGGACTTTTAGGGAACCCGAAACAGACGGCTTTATTCAGTCATCATGTATATGAGCTTTTGCCGGGCAGCGCCATATTCCGGCGTGTCCGAACTTATTTATTTTATTTACCGGTATTCGATTTCGGCGCACTCCGCGAGCGGCTCCAAACCGTCAAAACCGCTCCAGAGCATTACTTTTATTTTTGTGCCTTTGACAGCGTCGGCGAAGAAAACCGTCTCGCCGGAAACGGGGACGCCGCGCCTGTGCAGATCGATAAGCGCACCCGATTTGTTGTAGAGCGCCAAAATGACCTGCGCGTCCGCATCCTCACAGTTTTTGACTTTGACCGTAATACGACCGTCCGAAACTTCCGTTATCTCAACCGACACCGCCGTCGGCGTTACCGTTGGCTCCTGCGTGGGCGTTGCCGTTGGTTCCGATGTAGGAGTTGCTGTTGGTTCAGGTGTCGGCGTTGCCGTTGGCTCCGGTGTTGGTGTTGCCGTTGGTTCAGGCGTCGGCGTTGCCGTTGGTTCAGGCGTCGGCGTTGCCGTTGGTTCAGGCGTCGGAGTTGCCGTTGGTTCAGGGGTCGGAGTTACTGTTGGTTCCGGTGTCGGTGTTGCCGTTGGTTCAGGGGTCGGCGTTGCCGTTGGCTCCGGGGTCGACGTTGGCTCCGGCGTCGGTGTTGCCGTTGGCTCATGTGTTGGCGTTACCGTTGGTTCAGGTGTCGGCGTTGCTGTTGGCTCAGGCGTCGGAGTTGCCGTTGGCTCCGGTGTCGGTGTTGCTGTTGGCTCAGGCGTCGGAGTTGCCGTTGGCTCCGGTGTCGGCGTTGCTGTTGGCTTATAATCATTATCGCTCGGAGGCAATATGCCGTCCGTCCACAGTGAAAAGTCCGACAGGTTTTCTTTTCTTATTTTCCTTAACAGCTCATATCTGTTGGGACACAGGATCTGCAGCGCGCGCTGTCTGTCGCGGTTGCCGTAACAACTGAAATAAAACCGACAGAATTCCGCAAAATCTTCCGCGTTATACGCGCCGTTTTCAGACGCGCCGTAGCTCGACATTGAAAACATATCGTTCTGCCGCGCAGTTTGCCATTCACCGCCGAGCGCCGACCAGTTTTTTCCGCCCCCTATTTTCGCATCCAGTGTGTGACCCATCTCGTGTATCATGCTGTCCAGTATCGATTGCGCACCGTTAGGATGGCTGAGGCGTATGTAAAGATACTGCCCCGCACTGTAATATGAATTTTCCGCCGCGTTCTCGACAAGGATATTCGTGATCCCGCTCCGGTAAATATACGGTATATCGGTAACTATCGATTCAAACCGCTCGGCGTTGGTGACGCTGCTCGGATTATCCGCATCGACCCATACCTTTATCGTCTGCTGAAGCTTTCCGTCAGCGCCGCTTATATTCAAATCATAAACCGAAAATTTTTTGCTTGTGTTTTTGTTCCAGTGGTACCAGTACGGATGCCCGTAAGTGACCGAGGCGGAGCCACGGATCACGGTGGTTCCCGCGGTTCCGGGCAGATCGGTGCTGACATGATAGCTTGAGCTGCGGTGCGTGGTCACATATCCGCCGCCAAGCGATATATAACCCCTGAGTTCCTGCAATAACCGGCTTTGGGTCTGGTATTTTGAATTATTATAGATCTTGTCCAGCCGTCCGCGCGGAGAATTATTTTCCGCCATAGCGGTGCCGTTGCGTTCAAACGCGTCACCGGCGACAGACTCGTACACACGCTCTATCCTGTCCCGCTGCGCTTCGGAAAGCCCGGCATACGCTTCGGTTTTGGAAAGCAAATAAAGAGGGCTTTCGTTATACAAAGCCTCAAAGACAAACTCGGCTTTGCCGTCCTCGTCCGCCGCGATCAACTCTCCGTCGTCCGACAGTCCTATATACAGACCGGTGTCAAGACTTTTCAAATAATACGCGGGCTTAAGCTCGGAATACGACTCGCTTCTTTCCCTGAGCCAGTGCTGCGTGTCATCGTTCATTCCGAAAAACTCGTCGCTTTTGCCGAAAACATATTCCGACGCCGTAATAGGCGCGCCGAGTTCAGCCGAGGCGAGCCTGCGCGTATATCCGTTCCAAACCTCAACATCGTCATATTCATATACCCACTCGTCATAATCCTCATCATACTTTTCGACCAGCTGTCTTTCTATATGCGGCTGATTTGAAACGCGAGACTCAAACGCATAGCTGCCGTCGCCCATATCGCGCGGCAAAAACTGATCGCTCATATCACTGACCGTACCGTTGTCAATAAATATTCTGCCGTCCTTTTCGCGAAGCTTATGCCCGTCCGCGTAAATGCGCTGATATATTCCCGCAAAGCCGCTGTAGACCGCGTCCGTGTCCTCCGCCGCGCTTGCGTGCGGCGCCGGAGCGAAAGTTAAAAGCACGGAAAGCGCAAGAAAGACGCACAGCGCCGTTTTATAAAACTTATAATCATGTCCGTTGAGTGTTCCTGCTGAAAATTTCCGCATATTTTTCTCCTCGCTTCCGTCCCGTTTTTGTTATGTCCGCGCCGCGGCGTCACGGCTGTCCGCCCGCTGCTGCACATTATATATTTTCGTATATGCTTATTCTAACATAAATCATATTTTTTTCAATAGTTTTGATAAAATTAACAGCGGTTTAAGCACAAAAACAACTCTTTCGGGTAATTTGCTTGAAAAATTTTTTTGTTTATGTTATGATAAACTAAAAATTAATATAAATATATCCAAGGAGTGTTTATTTATGAAAAAAATAATAAGCGGAATAATTATCGGCGCGGTTTTGGGAACGGCAATAGGTGGTTTTGCTGTAAGCTCAATTGTTGACAACCGTTTCCCGATAATGGTAAACGGTGAAAAAAAGAATATTCAGGGTTATAACATTGACGACAGAACATATTTTAAGCTGCGTGACATCGCGGACGCGACCGGCGGTTTCACCGTTGATTTTAAAGACGATACTATTTTGATCAACACCAACGCATCCTCGGCTCCGCAGCCCGACCAAAGCGCCGCGGCGACACAGGCTCCGGCTACCCAAGAAACATCCGCTCCAGCGTCGGATCACGAAGCGCTCGACAAGTTTTTGTCGGACGAGTTTGAAAACCTGACCGTCATGACCCAGGCGGATCAGTTTAAATCCGTAACGGATGACAACACAAGCGTTCCATGCAGGAACAAACACATATCTCACTACTATGCCGACTTTGACGGCGACGGCAGCGACGAGCTTGTTATCTATTCCGAGGCGGCGGCTCAGGACAACAGCGATATGCTTTCAAACAAATGCATATCTGTCTGGACAGCGGACAAGCAGGGCGCCGTCACAAAAAAGCTTGCAAAAATAGGACTGGCTTCGCGCACATCGTACAGGTATTCGGTAGTGATCAACAAAGGACGCGCGTATCTTGCGGAAATAATGGCTGACGCAAGCGGCGACTACAAGGAAGGCGACATTAAAATTCTTTCGCTTGACGGCAGCGATTTCAAATCAGTGCACAGAATGAGATACGCCGAACACGAGACCGAAAGCGATTACAGCATTGACGGCGATGATGTTTCAAGGGATGATTTTTACAAAGAGCGTGACGCGCTGCAGGCGGCTATCGTTTACGCTCCGTTTAACGAGGAATAAATTCAATGATAGATATTCAGAGGTTTTCATCAGTTGAAGACGCGCTTCGCAAGCTGTTTGACGCGGAAATAAAATCTACCGACCGGGTCTACGGCGGCGATATAAACAACGCGTTCGCGCTTGAACTGACAAACGGCGAACGCGTCTTTATGAAATCAAATCAAACTGCGGGTCCCGGATTTTTTATGGCGGAAGCCCTGGGACTCGCCGCGATCTCCGCCTCCGGCACGATACGAACGCCGCGCGTTCTGGGCTGCGGCACGGATCGCGGCAAGGCGTTTCTGCTGCTTGAATACATCGCGGAAGGACGTCCCGCGCCGGACTTTTGGGAAACTTTCGGCAGACAGCTTGCCGCCATGCACAGAGCCGATACTCATGACCTGGCGGGCGATAAAACGTTCGGCTTCAGAAACGACAACTATATAGGGCATACCGAGCAGATCAACACGCCATGCGACGGCTGGATCCAGTTTTTCCGCGACTATAGGCTCGCGCCTCAGTTTAAAATGGCGGAACGGTATTTTAACGCATCCGACCAAAAACGCATAACGCGGCTGCTTGACAGGCTCGACACACTTATGGTCGAGCCTGAGCATCCGTCTCTTTTGCACGGCGATCTGTGGTCGGGCAATTATATGACCGACAGCAGTGGTAAAGCTCTGCTCATCGACCCGGCGGTATACGTGGGTCACGCCGAAGCAGATATCGCAATGACCGAGCTGTTCGTCGGATTTAACAAAAAGTTTTACGCAGCCTATCGCGAAGCCGCGCCGATGCAGCCCGGATATGAAGACAGACGCGATCTGTATAACCTCTACCAGCTGCTTAATCACTTAAATATGTTCGGCGGTTCATACCTTCGGGAAGTAAACCGGATAGTGCGCAGATATACGTAATCTATCTTCCCTAACCGTTTTCAACTTACAGTTTTTACAGTTTTATCAGTTCGTATTCCTTGGTGCCGAAGCCGAGTTCGGCAGCGGCGTCGATTGTGTGCGAGCCGTGGAGCGACTCCACTCTTTCTATAAAATGATCCCGTCCGGGGTCGTCCGAACTGTATATCAAATCCATGCACGCCTTATCCAGAGCCACCGGGTCTGTGGACGAAAGGATGCCTATATCCGCCATACACGGATCCTCGGCGACCGCGCAGCAGTCGCAGTCTACCGACAGATTGCACATCATGTTGACATAAGCTATCCTGTCGCCGAAAAGCTCGGCAACGCTCATCGCAGCGTCAGCCATAGACTCGCAGAAAACGTCCTGCTCCGCCATATGGTCCCATACTATGTTCTGGTCGGTTATCGTTCCGCCCGAATGTATAAGGCACTTGCCCACCGTGGACGCGCAGCCGATGGAAAGCTGCTTCAGCGCTCCGCCGTAGCCGCCCGCGGGG